>DASVSW010000059.1:0-7905 GCA_036387895.1 Sphingomonas sp. | reverse complement strand
GTCGTCGACCGCCGAGCCGTGGCGGTTGGTGAACAGCCCCAGCATGGCCTGGGCTTCGTTGTAGACGACGTAGTCCACCCCGAGATGCGCCCTCAGGGCGTCGGACGCGATCTCCAGGATCCGCGCGGCGTCGGTCTCCTGGCGGATCAGCTCGCTGACGTGGCGGAAGAAGGTCTCGTGACGGTCGCGGCGGTGCTTCTCCGTCAGGTCCACCTGGACGCCGCACCAGCGCACGATGGCGCCCGTGTCGTCGCGGATCGGCACCATGCGGCTGAGGAACGGGTGGTACACGCCGTCGACGCCGCGCGCGCGGACGGTGGCCTCCATCGCCTCGCCGCGGCGCAGGCCGTCGGTCATCAGCCCGGCCACGGTCGGCCAGTCGTCGGGATGGACCACCGACGCCGCGTCGCCCTGCGCGGCGCCGGTGTCGCCGTAGAACTCCAGGCCGCGGGCGTTCATCCAATAGGCGAGGCCGTCCGTCCCCGACAGCCAGCACACGCCCGGGAAGCTTTCGGCGAGCTGCCGGAACTGCTCCTCGCTTTCGCGCAGCCGCGCCACGGTGCGCGCATGGCCCAGCGCCGCCCAGGTGCGCGCGCCGACGCTCTGGACCAGCCCGACCTCCTCGTCGGTCCAGACGCGCGGCTCGCGGTAGGTCACCGAGAACAGCGCCACCAGCTCGCCCCCGTCGACCAGGGGGACGGACACGCAGGCGCGGCAGAAGGTGTCCTCCAGCATCCGCGCCTCGTCGCCGGGAAGGCCCAGCTCGCGCACGTCGGCGACCACCATCGTCCGTCCGCGCTCATAGGCCTGGACGAAGGCGTTGCCGCGGTAGATGGGCAGCCGCCCGACGAGGCTGGGCACGCCGTCCGTCCAGTCGACGGGGATGGTCATCCAGTCCTCGCCCGGCTCGATCTCGCCATAGCCGACGCGCGTCGCGCCGAGATGCCGGCCCACCGCCTCCGCGGTGATGCGCAGGATGGCGCGCGGGTCCGTCTCGCCCGCCAGCGCCTCGCCCAGCCAGAGCTGCAGCGCCGCCGCCGAGTCGAAACGGGGGATCTCGCCCGCGCTGGTCCGTTGCTGCATGTCCACCCTTCCCGGGCGGCGATGTAACACCGTTCCGGCCGTAGCGGGAAGAGGTCAGCCCCGCTCCGCCAGCAGCCGGTCCAGCGCCCGAGCGACCCCGTCCTCGTCGTTGGACGCGCTGATCCAATCGGCGGCGGCCTTCACGTCGTCGGGCGCCTGCCCCATCGCGACCGCCAGCCCGGCGCGCGTCAGCATGGGCAGGTCGTTGCGCATGTCGCCTAGCGCCATGACCTCGTCCAGGCCGACGCCCGCCGCGCGCGCCAGCGCGTCGATGCCCGCGCCTTTGTTGGCTGCAAGCGCGGTCACGTCCAGATAATAGGTCTGCGAGTTGGCGATCGTCGCCCGCCCGCCCCATCGGTCGCGACCCTGCGTCCGCAGCCGTTCGAGCACGGCGGGATCGTCGGAGACGAAGGTGATCTTGCCCGCACCGTCGGCCAGCGGCTCCCAATCGGCAGTGATCACCGGCTCCTGGTTCGCCGAGCGCCGCTCGCGGTCCATGTGCGGGTTGTCGGGGCGGTCGGCGTGCCACCACCCGCCCGCGAACACCCATATGTCCGCGCCGGACCCGCGCGCCAGCGCCAGCATGCCCCGCGCCACGTCGCCGGGGACGAGATGCTCCTCCATCACCTCGCCGCCGCGCCGGAACACCGTGCCGCCGTTGAAGGCGCCGATCGGCCCGTCGAGGTCCAGCGCTTCCGCGATCGGCTCGACGCCCGACGGCGGCCGCGCGCTGATCACCGCGAAGCCGATCCCGGCGTCGCGGAGCCGCCGGACCGCCTCGATCGTGGCGGGGCGGAGCCGCTTATCGTGATCGACCAGCGTCCCGTCGACGTCGGACACGACGAAGCGGATCGCCGACGCCGGCGTCATTGCGGGATCTCGACATGCCCGCCGAAGCCGAAGCGCATCGCGGAGAGCACCTTCTCGCCGAAGGTGTGGTCGAGCCGGCTGCGGTAACGCGCGTAGAGCGCGGCGGAGAGGACGTGCGCGGGCACCGCCTCCTCCATCGCCGCCTCGATCGTCCAGCGGCCCTCGCCGGAATCGGCGACGCTGCCGGAGAACTTCTCCAGCCGCTCGTCGCCCGCCAGCGCCTGCGCCGTCAGATCGAGCAGCCAGGAGGACACGACCGAACCGCGGCGCCACACCTCGGCGATGTCGGTCATGTTGAGCTCGTACCGCTCGTCCGGCGCCAGCTTCTCCGAATTCTTGGCGGCGAGGATGTCGAAGCCTTCGGCATAGGCCTGCATCAGCCCGTACTCGATGCCGTTATGGACCATCTTCACGAAATGCCCCGCACCCGCCGGCCCGGCGTGGATATAGCCCTGTTCGGCGCGGGGATCGGAGGCGTCGGTGCGGCCCGGGGTGCGCGGGATCGTGCCGACGCCGGGGGCCAACGTCTCGAAGATAGGGTCGAGACTGTCGACCGTCTCCTTGTCGCCGCCGATCATCATGCAGTAGCCGCGCTCCAGACCCCAGACGCCGCCGGACGTGCCGACGTCGACGTACTTGGCGCCCTTCTCGGCCAGCGCCTTCGCACGGCGGATGTCGTCCTTGTAGAAGCTGTTGCCGCCGTCGATGACGATCGTGTCCGCGCCGCATTCGGCGGTGATCTCGGCGATCGTATCCTCGGTCGGGGCGCCCGCGGGGAGCATGACCCAGTAGATGGCGGGACGGTCGAGCTTGGCGCGCATCTCGGCGATGGAGGAAGCGGGCTCCGCGCCGTCGCTCGCCAGCGCCGCCACGATCTCGGCGTTCCGGTCGAAGGCCACGACCTCGTGCCCGCCGCGCATCAGCCGCCGGGCGATGTTGCCGCCCATCCGTCCCAGGCCGATCATTCCGAGCTTCATGAGCGCGTTCCCCTTGTCAGCTTTCCGGCCCTACCCCGGGACGCGGCGTCACGCCGTCGCCGGCGCTTTCGCGGCGATGCTGCCGAGCAGGTCGTCGAACGCCTTCACGAAGGACGCGACGCCCTCGTCGACCAGCTTGGCCGTCACCGCGTCCAGGTCCAGCCCCAGCCGATCGACCTCCGCCAGCACATGGCGCGCCTCGTCCAGGTCGGCCGTCAGCGTGTCGGCGACGGTCCCGTGGTCGCGGAAGGCGTCCATGGTCGCGGGCGGCATGGTGTTGACGGTGTCGGGCCCGATCAGCGTGTCGACGTAGAGCGTGTCGGGATAGGCGGGGTCCTTCACCCCCGTCGACGCCCATAACAGCCGCTGCGGCTGCGCGCCCTTGGCCGCCAGCGCGCGCCAGCGGTCGGAGCCTGAGAAGTCGAGATACCAACGGTACGCCATCTTGGCGTTGGCGATCGCCGTTTTGCCGCGGATCGCCTTCAATACGTCGGATTCCGGATCCCCCGCCGCGACGCGCCGGTCGATCTCCTTGTCGATCGTCGTGTCGATGCGGCTGACGAAGAAGCTCGCGACGGACGCGATCCGGTCGATCGGGAGCCCGCGCTCGACGCGGCTCTCCAGCCCCATCGCGTACGCCTCGGCGACGCGGGCGTAGGCGGCCTGGCTGAAGAGCAGCGTCACGTTGACGTTGATCCCCTCGGCGATCGTCGCCGCGATCGCCGGTGCGCCCGCGTCGGTGCCGGGGATCTTGATCATCAGGTTGGGCCGGTCGACCATGGCCCAGAGCTTCTTCGCCTCGGCGATGGTCGCGTCGGTGTCGAGCGCGATGCCGGGCGACACCTCCATGCTGACGTAACCGTCCTTGGCGTACAGCGCGTCGTAGACGGGGCGCAGCGTGTCGGCGGCGGCGCGGATGTCACCGGCGGCCAGATGCTCGTAGCGGTCGAGCGCCGACGCGCCGGGGCGCTCCCGGTCGAACTCGGCGAGGCCGGCGTCGTACGCCTCGCCATGGCCCATCGCCTTTTCGAAGATCGACGGGTTGGAGGTGACGCCGGTCAGCCCGTCCTCGTCGACCAGCTTCTTCAGCCCCCCTGCGTCGAGGAACTTCTTATCGACGAAGTCGAGCCAGGGCGCGCAACCGCGCTGCTGGAGTTCCTTGAGCCTGCTCATCGGCGTTCCTCCATCGCCTCGCGGGCGACCTTCACCACGTTGTCGACGGTGAAGCCGTATTTGTCCTGCAGCTTGGCGATCGGGGCCGACGCGCCGAAGGTCGACATCGTCACCGTCCGCCCGCGGTTGCCGACGTACTTGTGCCAGCCCATCTCGCCCGCCTGCTCGACGGCGACGCGCGCCATGACGGCGGGGGGCAGCACCTCGTCCTGATAGGCCCGGTCCTGCAGCTCGAACCGATACCAGCTCGGCATCGACACGACGCGGGCCGGCACGCCCTCGGCGGTCAGCCGCTCATAGGCTTGGACGACGAGCGAGACCTCCGATCCCGTGCCGATCAGGATCACCTCCGGATCGTCGGCGGAAGCGAGCACGTACGCGCCGCGCTCCACGCCCTCGGCGCTCGCGTACTTCGACCGATCGAGCGTGGGCAGCGCCTGGCGCGACAGGACCAGCGCCGTCGGCCGGTCCGCCATCTCCATGATGCAGCGCCAGGCTTCGGCCACCTCGTTCGCGTCGCCCGGGCGCATCACGTCGAGGCCAGGGATCGAGCGCAAGGACGCCAGATGCTCGATCGGCTGGTGCGTCGGCCCGTCCTCGCCCACCCCGATCGAATCATGGGTGAAGATGAAGATCGAGCCCACCTCCATGATCGCCGCCAGCCGCAGCGCGGGTCGCATATAGTCGGCGAAGACGAGGAAGGTCGCGCCGTAGGGGCGGAGGTGCGACAGCGCCATGCCGTTCACCACCGCGCCCATGCCGTGCTCGCGCACGCCGAAGTGGAGGTTGCGGTCGCCATAGCTGCCCGCCTGAAACGACCCGCCGTCCTTGATCAGCGTCTTGGTCGAGGGCGCCAAGTCGGCCGAGCCGCCGATCAGCCAGGGCACGCGTCCTGCTACCGCGTTCAGCGCCTTGCCGCCCGACTCGCGCGACGCGACGCCCTTGGCGTCCGCGTCGAAGCTCGGCAGGTCGGCGTCCCAGCCTTGCGGCAAGCGGTCGCGAAGCAGGTCGTCCAGCTCGCGGGCGAGTTCCGGGTGCGCCTCGGCGTAGCGGACGAGGAGCGCGTCCCATTCCTCGCGCGCGCGCTGGCCGCGCTCGACGATCGGCTTGCGGAAGCCTTCCGCGACGCCGTCGGGCACCAGGAACTCGGCGTCCTCCGGCCAGCC
This sequence comes from Sphingomonas sp., assembly GCA_036387895.1. Lineage (GTDB taxonomy): Bacteria > Pseudomonadota > Alphaproteobacteria > Sphingomonadales > Sphingomonadaceae > Sphingomonas. The sequence continues at coordinate 2,636 of DASVSW010000059.1, read as the reverse complement.
GTAAGCGCGCTTGGTCTCGCGGATCGCGTCGGCGCCAAGCGGCTCGCCATGCGCCTTCTCCGACCCGGCCTTGGGGCTGCCCCAGCCGATCACCGAGCGGACGACGATCAGCGTCGGATGCTCGTCCTCGCTCCGGAACGTCTCCAGCGCGTCGACGAGCTGCTCCACGTCGTTCGCGTCGCTCACATGCAGCACGCGCCAGCCATAAGCCTCGAAGCGGCGGCCCACATCCTCGTCGAACGCCAGGTCGGTCCCGCCCTCGATCGAGTTGTGGTTCGAGTCGTAGATCCAGCAGAGATTCGAGAGCTTGAGATGGCCCGCGAGGCTGGCGGCCTCGGCGGACACGCCCTCCATCATGTCGCCATCGCCGCACACGACGTAGACGTCGTGGTCGAACAGCGTGAAGCCCGGCCGGTTGTAGCGCGCCGCCAGCCAGCGCTCGGCGATCGCCATGCCGACCGAATTACCGCAACCGGCGCCCAGCGGCCCGGTGGTCGTCTCGACGCCGGTGGTGTGGCGGTACTCGGGATGGCCGGGCGTCCGGCTGGAGAGCTGGCGGAAGCCGCGGATGTCGTCCAGCGTGAGGGCGGGCCGGCCGGTCTTGTTCCCGTCCGCGTCGACCTCCTCGATCCCGGCCAGGTGGATAAGCGCGTAGAGCAGCATCGACGCATGGCCGACCGACAGCACGAAGCGGTCGCGGTTGGGCCAGTCGGGCCGCGACGGGTCGTAGCGGAGGAACTTCGTCCACACCGTATGCCCGACGGGGGCCAGCGCCATGGGCGTGCCGGGGTGCCCGGAGTTCGCCTTCTGCACCGCGTCCATCGCGAGCGTGCGGATGGTGTCGATCTGGAGGCGCTCGGGCGAGCCGTCCTCAGGCAAGCCGGCCGCCGGCCGTTCGGTCGTCGTCGCGTCGGTCATGGGGCCCTCATCGCTCAGCGCCTCGAACGCGAGGCCTCCGGTCTGGTTGCGCCCCTTAGAACTATAGGTCGGATCGTTCCAGCCTCGTCACGACGCCGCCGTCCGACAGGTAGGCTGCGTGCGCCTCCGACAGGAACAGCCCGTGGCCGAGCACGCCCGGTATCGCCTGGAGCCAGGCCGCGACCCCGTGCGGGTCGGACAGGTCGTGGAACGCGCAGTCGAGGACGAGATTGTCCTGATCGGTCCGGTACGGCGCGCCGTCCACCATCCGCAGGACGGGGTCCGACCGCTCGGCGAGCGCGCGCGCGACGTAGGCGTGCGCGAAGGGCAGCACCTCCACGGGCACACGCGCCGCGCCGATCGCGGACACGCGCTTGCTTCCGTCGGCGATGACCACCATCCGGTCGCTCGCGGCCGCGACGCACTTCTCGCGCAGCATCGCGCCGCCCGCGCCTTTCACCACCAGCAGCCGGTCGTCGATCTCGTCCGCGCCGTCGATCGTGAGGTCCACCCGCGCCACCTCGGCGAAGTCGTGGACGCGGACGCCCAGCGACCGCGCGAGGTCAGCCGAGGCGAGACTCGTCGCGACCGCGTCGACGTTCAATCCTTCCGCGACGCGCGCGCCCAGCGCCCGGATCATGTGCGCGGCGGTCGAGCCGGTGCCCAGCCCCACCATCATCCCGTCCCGGACCTCGGCCACCGCGGCTTCGGCGGCGATCCGCTTGTCGTCGATCATGCGGCCTCCAGGTCCGCGGGGTCGGCCCCGAGCAGCGCCTCGCCGTAGCTTTGCGCGTTCCCCGACCAGTTCTGCGTGATGCGCCCGTCGGCGCGCTTGTACCAGCTATGGCAGGCGGGATCGGCCCAGACCGTCCGGCCGAGTTCCTCCTGCAGCCGCGCGTCGAACCGCGCCTGCGCCTCCTCGCGCACGGCCGTCACGTCGCGTGTCCCGAGCGCGCGGACGGCGAACTCGACCTGCCGCTCCATCATATAGGTGATCGAGTTGTGCCCCAGGTTCGTGCCCGGCCCGTAGACCACGAACATGTTGGGGAAGCCGTGGACGAGGACGCCCAGATAGGCCGCCGCGCCGTCCGCCCAGCCGTCGCGCAACGTCCGTCCGCCCTCGCCCACCACGTCGAACGACCAGTCCCATCCCGCCGCGTCGAAGCCCGTCGCGAAGACCAGCACATCGAGCGCGTGGCGGCCCGCCTTCGTCTCCACGCCGTCGGGGTGGACCCGCATGATCGGGGCATCGTCCAGCTCGACATTCTCCCGCTGGAGCGCCGGGTAGAAGTCGTCGGCGAACAGCACCCGCTTGCACCCGATCGCGTAGTCGGGCGTCAGCCGCCGCCGGAGCTCGGGATCGGGGACTTGCGCCTCCAGATGGTCGCGCGCGACGCGTTCGAAGGCGGTGCGGCCTTCGGGCGTCCAGCTGAACGCCTGCCAGAAGAACTGGTCGGAATTCTCGAAGATCATCTCGCGCTGCATCGCGCCCAGCCGGCCCGCGACCTCGGGCCGGGTCCACATCAGCGCCTTCTCCTCGGGCGTGACGGCGCGGTCGTTGCGGGGCGCCACCCAGTTGGGCGTGCGCTGGAACACGACGAGCCGCTCGGCGGCTTTCGCGACCTCCGGGATCAGCTGCACCGCGCTCGCCGCCGTGCCGACCACGCCGACGCGGCGGCCCGCCAGGTCGAGTCCGGCGGGCCAGCGCGCGGAGTGGG
>DASVSW010000058.1:0-3018 GCA_036387895.1 Sphingomonas sp. | reverse complement strand
AGCCATTCATGGCGGCGCTGATGATCGACCTGCTCGACCTCAAGCCCTCGGACCGGGTGCTCGAGGTCGGGACGGGGCTGGGCTATCAGACGGCGCTCCTCGCCGGGCTATGCGCCGCGGTGTGGAGCGTCGACGTGGTGGAGGAGTTCGTGGTCGCCGCCGCCGAGCGGCTGGCCGCGCTCGACCGGGCCAATGTGACGTTGCGCGTCGGCGACGGGTCGCGCGGCTGGCCGGACGAAGGGCCGTTCGACGCGATCCTGGTCAGCGCCGCCGCGAAGGAGCTGCCCCACGCGCTCGCCAGCCAGCTTCAGGTCGGCGGGCGCATGGTGCTGCCGATCGGGGGCAAGGGCGTCCAGCGGCTGACCCGCGTCGAGCGCATCAGCGACGACGAGGTCGCCGCCGCCGAGGTGATGAGCGTCCAGTTCACCGAGCTGGAGACGGATCCCTGAGCTCGGTCAGCCTTTCCGAAGCTCCTCGGGCTTGTGAACGGCCTCCTTGCCTGACTTGTCGCTCTTCACGCGGTACTGAGGATCGTCCTCCGTCGCCTTGGCGGTGTGGCCGCCGGCCTTAGTGGTGCCGGTCTCCTTTTTCACCACCTCGCCCGAGGTCTGGCCCTGCGGCGTGTCCCACTTCACATGGTCGCCGGCCTTGAACGTCTTGGTCATCGTCGGAACTCCTGCGCTGTCCCGGCCCCTCAACGCGAGAGGAGCGACGGGGTGTCCGCGGTAGCGACGCCCGACGGCGGCCGGACACGCGAGGTCGCCGCGAACCGCCCGTCGCCGTGCCGGTCGCGCGCACGCCCGACCGCCGTCGCCCGCGGCGGTTCGCGCAGGATCCGGACCCGTCCCGGGCCGAGCACGATCGGTCTGCATCCCATAAACCCATCCTCAAAATCAGATCGGGCCGGCGTCGGCCGCCCCGACCGGGAACGCACGCCGGGCGCCCGGGTGGACCTCGTCGGCGCGTGTCGCCGTACGCCCGGTACGCGCACCCGGCGGGTACGACGTCTTTCCCACTGTTGATCGCGCCATCCGAGATCCGGGACCAGAACGGTCGCACCGGGTTCGCGTTCATTCCGCGCGGTGGAAGCCCGGGTTCGTCCATGGTGCCGGTGCACCAATGGACTAGCGCGATCTACCCCGTCGGTCGGGCGGGAACCGGAACCGCGACCCGTCCGGCGCGCTGGTGCGGCGATGAGCAGCGACGCGCCGCCCGCCCCGTCCCCGGCCCTGTCCGAAACGACGCTGGGCCACCTGCGCCAGCTCGTCGACGGGCTCACCGCGGGCGTGATCCTGGTGCATCCGTCCGGCTCGATCCTGTGGGCCAACCCGGCCGCGCTCGCGATGCACGGCGCGTCGCGGCAGGAGGAGATCGGCGCGACGGCGGACGACTACTGCCAGCGCTTCTGCCTCCGTTACCGCAACCATCATCGCCTCCAGCGCCGCGAATACCCGATCATGCGGCTGCTCGCTGGCGAGAGCTTCCCCGACCTGGTCGTCGAGGTGGCGCCGCTCGGCGCCGACGAGCCGCGCTGGGTCCACCACGTCCGCGACGTCCAGATGGACGACGACGGCGGCGAGCCCGACTGCCTGGCGCTCGTCATTCAGGACGTGTCCGACCGGTTCGAGGCGGAGGACCGGTTCGACGCCATGTTCGGCGCGAACCCCGCGCCCGCCGTGATCCTGCGCCTCGCCGACCACCGCTTCGTCAAGGCGAACCGGGGTTTCCTGGAGCTGTCCGGCTTCGGCCGCGATGCGGTGATCGGGCGCAGCCTCCTCGACATCGACCTGCTCGCGGGGGCCGAGCGCGTAGGGCTGGCCAAGCGCAAGCTGGAGGCGGGCGAGACGATCCCGCAGATGGAGGCGGAGCTGCCCGTCGCCGATGGCGGCACGCGCCTGGTGATCCTGGCCGGCCAGCCGATCGAATTGGCCGACCAGCCCTGCATGCTGTTCACCTTCGCCGATCTCGAGCCGCGCCGGCGCGCGGAAGCCGCGCTGAAGCGCAGCGAAGAGCATTTCGAAACGGTCTTCCGCATGGCGCCGGTGGCCATGCTCATCACCGAGAGCGCGTCGGGCCGGGTCGTGGACACGAACGAGGCGTTCGGGCGCATGCTGTCGCTAGGACCCGGCGCGGCGCCGGGCGAGCGGCTGGCCGATCTGGCGATCTGGGAGGACGCGGCCGAACGCGACGCGTGCGCGCAGGAGGTGGAGGAGCGCGGCGGCTTCCGCTCGCGCGACGTGCGTCTTCTCGACGCCCGGGGCCGGCCGATCGACTGCCTGCTGTCCGCGGAGAAGATCTGCCGGCGGGGGGCCGAATGCGTAGTCTGGCTCCTCCAGGACATCACCGCGCGGCGGCACAGCGAGCTCGAGCTGGCCGACGCGATGGAGGCGGTGATGAAGGACGCCAGCTGGTTCAGCCGCACCGTCATGGACAAGCTGGCGGAGCTGCGCGACCCGCGCGGGCTCCGCACCGGCAAGCCGCAGGTCGACCTCAGCCCGCGCGAGCGCGACGTGCTGGCGCTCGTCGGCGAGGGGCTGGACGACGCGAGCATCGCCGAACGGCTCGGGCTGTCCCGCAACACGGTTCGCAACCACGTCGCCCGGTTGTACGCGAAGATCGGCGTGAACCGGCGCAGCGCGGCGGTGATCTGGGCGCGGGAGCGGGGATACTGATGCGGATCTTCACCATCGGCTATGAAGGCGCGACCCAGCCGGAGGTCGTCGCGGCGCTGCGCGTGGCGGGCGTGGAGCTGTTGGCCGACGTCCGCGCGGTGCCGCTCTCGCGGCGGCCGGGCTTCTCGAAGAACGTCCTGGCGAACGGGTTGCGCGAGGCCGGGATCGACTATGTCGGGCTGAAGGCGCTGGGCACGCCGGCGGCGGGGCGCGAGGCCGCGCGGCGCGGCGACCACGCCGCGCTGGAGCGCGTCTATGCGGGCCAACTGGAACTGCCGGAAGCGATGGCGCAAGCGGCCCGCTTGCGCGCGCTCGCCGCCGAGCGGGCGACCGCGCTCCTGTGCTT
>DASVSW010000057.1:0-6455 GCA_036387895.1 Sphingomonas sp. | reverse complement strand
CCGCGCTCGTCGGCGCCGCGCTCGTCGGTCCGGTATCGCCGCCGGGAACCGGATCGCCTTCAATCATGTGAACTCCGCACTCGGCGGTCGCCGCTCTCGCGCCCGCCCCGCCCGTGATGTTCCAGAGGGTCGCCGGGCTGTCAACGCGAACAAACGGCGTTCGGTCGGCGGCTCAGGCCAGTTCGACGCCTTCGCCGGCCGCCCAGGCGGACAGCTCGGCGCGCAACGTCCTGGGCGGCTCGGCGAGAAGGCGCGTCATGCACGCCTCCAGGCCCGCGCGGTCGAGGCTGCGGATCATCGCCTTGATCGGCCCGACCGCGGCCGGGGTGATCGACAGGCGGTCGACGCCGACCCCGATCAGCGCCATCGCCTCCAGCGGTCGGCCGCCCATCTCCCCGCATACCGCGACGGGCACGCCCGCCGCGTGGCACTGGTCGGCGACGCGCTTCAGGAAACGCAGGATCGACGGGGACAGCCAGTCGTAGCGCTCCGCGAGCTTGGGGTTCGCACGGTCGGCGGCGAACAGGAACTGGGTGAGGTCGTTGGTCCCGATCGACAGGAAGTCGAGCCTGGGGAGCAACACGTCGAGCTGCTCGGCGAGCGCCGGCACCTCCAGCATCGCGCCGTAGCGGACCTGCGCGGGCAGACGCCGTCCCCGGCCGGCGATCCAGGCGCGCTGCGCCTCGAACAGCGCGCGGGCCTCGTCATACTCCCAAGGTTCGGACACCATCGGGAACATCACGTTCAGCGTCCGCCCCGCCGCCGCTTCGAGGAGCGCGCGCGCCTGCGCCTTCATCAGCCCGTCGCGCTCCAGCGCCAGCCGCAGCGCGCGCCAGCCCATGGCGGGGTTCTCCTCGTCGTCGCCATGGTCGAGATAGGGGAGCGCCTTGTCGCCGCCGATGTCGACCGTGCGGAACACCACCGGCCGATCGCCCGCCACCTCCAGCACGTCGCGGTACAGGCGCTGCTGACGTTCGCGCTGGGGCAGCGTCGCGGAGACGAGGAACTGGAACTCGGTGCGGAACAGGCCGATGCCGTCCGCGCCCGTCAGGTCGAGCGCATGGGCGTCGTCGCGCAGGCCGGCGTTGACCATCAGTGTGATGCGATGCCCGTCCTTCGTCACCGGCGGCAGGTCGCGCAGCGCGGCGAAGGCGGCGCGGCGCTTCTGGCGGAGCTGCAGCTTCGCGTCGAACGCCTCCTCCATCGCGGGCGTCGGGCGCACGAAGGCTTGGCCCTCCCCGACGTCGAGGAGCAGGAGGTCGCCTTCGGCCACCTGGCGCCGGACGTCGCGGGCGCGGCCCAGCACGGGGACGCCCATGGCGCGCGCGACGATGGTGACGTGCGCCGTCAGGCTCCCCTCCTCGAGGATCACGCCCTTCAGCCGTCGGCGGTCGTATTCGAGGAGCTCCGCCGGCCCCAGGTTGCGCGCGATCAAGATCGCGTCCTGCCGCAACCCCAGCTGCGCGGCCGTCCCCATCTGGCCCGACACGATGCGGAGCAGGCGGTTCGCCAGGTCGTCCAGGTCGTGCATCCGGTCGGCGAGCAGGGGATCGTCGATCTGGCGCATGCGCTGGCGGGTGCGCTGCTGGACGCGCTCGATCGCGGCCTCGGCGGTCAGGCCGCTGTCGATCGCCTCGTTGATCCGCCGGCTCCATCCCTCGTCATAGGCGAACATCTTGTAGGTCTGGAGGATCTCCTCATGCTCGCCGCCGACGCCGAACTCGGCCTCGCGGGTGATGCGATCGATCTGCTCGCGCATCTTGTCGAACGCGGCGTAGAGGCGGTGGCGCTCGGCCTCCGTGTCCTCGGCGACCGTGTGCTCGATGACGATGCGCGGCTGGTGGAAGACCGCGCAGCCCGCGGCCATGCCTTCGACCAGCTTCTGCCCGGCGATGCGGATGGGCGCGGTGGACTGCGGCTTGTTGGCGTTCTCCGCCCCGTCGATCAGGCCGGCGTTGGCGATGAGCTCGCTCAGCACCATCGCCACCGTCTGCAGCGCCTCGATCTCGACGTCGGCGTAGCGGCGCGGCTCGGCGTGCTGGACCGCGAGCACGCCCACCGCGCGCTCGCGCCGGATCACGGGGACGCCGGCGAAGCTGTGATACTCGTCCTCGCCCGTCTCCGGCCGATAGGCGAAGGCGGGGTGCGACGCCGCCTCGTCGAGGTTCAGGATCTCGACGTTCTGCGCGATGGTGCCGACCAGCCCTTCGCCCAGCGCCAGCTTGGTGACGTGCACCGCCTCCTGCGCCAGCCCGCGCGTCGCGAACAGCTCGAGCACCCCGTCGCGCCGGAGGTAGATCGAGCAGACCTCCGAATGCATCGCCTCGCCGATGATCCCGACCACCTGGTTGAGCTTGGCCTGCGCCGGCGGGCGCGCGGCCATCACGTCATGGAGGCGGGTGAGTATCTCCCGGGCGGACGCGACGGCGGAGGGCATGGGCGGGAGCGTAGCAGGTCGTCCGCCCGGGGGTCATCAAGGAAAGCGTGGGCCAGGTGAAGCCTGGCGTTTCCGGACGGAGGAGGCGAACCCACCAATTATTCGGGATGTCGGCGGCCCTGCGCCGAAGCTAGGCCATGCGCGATGCGCACGAACGCGAGAGAAGGCGTGGACGCTTTGACGGACAAGGAGAAGCGGGTGCTCCGCCTCCTGGTCCGCGGGACGACAGCTATCGTGAGACCGGCGCGACGTTCCGCGCGTCGAACACCGCCAAGGTCTGGGCGGACGTGTCCGAGGAGATGCGCCGGCAGTTCGGCCCGACGGTCGGCCGGCGCACGTTGCTGAGCCAGGAACGCCTGCCGGCCCCGCCCCGCGGCTACGAGGTGGTGAAGTTCCGGACGCGCTTCGCCCAAGGAGGAGAGGCGATCGAAACGGTGACGCTGAACCTGGAGGACGGCGTCTGGCGCGTGGTGGGCGTGACCGTCGGCTAGCCGTCGAACAGGCCGGCTTCGCTGCCCGCTGGCGGGTTGAGCCCCAAATGCTTCCACCCGCCCGCGTTGAGCATGCGCCCTCGCGCGGTGCGGGCGACCAGCCCCAGCTGGATGAGGTAGGGCTCGATCACCTCCTCGATCGTGTCGCGCGGCTCCGACAGGCCGGCCGCCAGCGTCTCCACGCCGACGGGGCCGCCGCGGTACACGTCGGCGATCATGTGGAGGTAGCGCCGATCCATCGCGTCCAGCCCCAGCGCGTCCACCTCCAGCCGGTTGAGCGCGGCGTCGGCCACCCGGGCGTCGACCACGGCCTCGCCGGCCACGTCGGCGAAGTCGCGCACGCGGCGCAGCAGCCGTCCGGCGATGCGCGGCGTGCCGCGCGACCGGCGCGCCACCTCGACCGCGCCGTCCGCTGAGATGCCGAGGTCGAGTAGGCGCGCGGCGCGCGTCACCACGCGTTCCAGCTCCTCGACCGAGTAGAATTGCAGCCGCACCGGGATGCCGAACCGGTCGCGCAGCGGCGTCGTCAGCAGCCCCTGCCGCGTCGTCGCCCCCACCAGCGTGAAGCGCGGCAGATCGATGCGCACCGAGCGCGCCGACGGGCCTTCGCCGATCATCAGGTCGAGCGCCCGGTCCTCCATCGCGGGGTAGAGCACCTCCTCGACGGCGGGCTGGAGCCGGTGGATCTCGTCGATGAACAGGACGTCACCGTCCTCCAGGTTGGTCAGCAGCGCGGCCAAGTCGCCGGACTTCGCGATCACGGGGCCGGAGGTGGCGCGGAACCCCACCCCCATCTCGCGCGCGATGATCTGCGCCAGCGTCGTCTTGCCCAGCCCCGGCGGGCCGAAGAACAGCACATGGTCCAGCGCGTCGCCGCGTCCCTTGGCGGCCTGGATGAACACCCGCAGGTTCTCGCGCGCGGCGCGCTGCCCGACGAAGTCGTCGAGCGATTTCGGCCTGAGGGCGGCGTCCACGTCCTCGGGACGGCGGGCGGGGGAGAGGATACGGTCGTCGGTCACGCTATGTTCCCGTCTAGCCCGAGCGGACCCGTCGGTCGAGGCTCTTGTCCGCCGACGTTGACTCCGCCCTGGGGCCGCCCCAGACGGCGCGCTCGTTTCAGGGGAGCTTCGGATGAGCCACGCCAGTGCCGTGTCGGCGATGCGGGTGCAGGGCATGTTCCTGGAATCGCTCCTCGCCCATGACGTCGACAAAACGCGGCGTCGCGGGATGACGGCGTCGCTGGATCGCGTCGTGATCCAGATGGCGCGTCGCCTCGCGCCGGAGCTGGTGCTCGAGATCGGGGCGCACGACGCCTGGTTCTCGGCCAGGATGCGTCGGATCCTGCCGGACGCCCGGGTGATCGCGTTCGAAGCCAATCCGGAGGTGCACGCGCAGGGCGCGGACCGTCTGCGCGGCCTCGGCGTCGACTTCCGCAATCAGGCCGTGTCGGACGCCGCCGGCCAGGTCACTTTGATGGTGCCCCATGGAGAGCGGTCCGGACCTCGGCGCGAGATGGGCAGCCTTCTGCGGCGGAAGAGCGAGACCGGCGAGCAGACCTTCGAGGTGGACGCCGTCCGGCTGGACGACGCGCCGGGCGTGGACGCCGCGAGCAACATCATGTGGATCGACGTCGAGGGCGCCGTCGGCATGGTCCTGGACGGCGCGCCCGAGACGCTGGCGAAAAGCGAGCTGATCTATGTCGAGCTCGAACCCCGCGAGGACTGGCCCGGACAGCGGATCGACGTCGACATCGTCGACGCGCTCGGCCGGTACGGGCTCGTGCCGGTGCTCCGCGACGTCCAGCGCCGCGGCGGCCAGTACAACGCCCTGTTCCTCCGCGAGACGCGGATCGGCGAGCCGTTCGTCGAGCGCAGCATCCGCCGGTTCGTCGCGGAGCTCACGGCGCCGCGCACTGCCCAGGACGCCCAGGCCGACTCGTCGCCGCCAGACGCCGCGGCGGACTGACCCGCTCCCATCGCCGCGCCGCGACAGGCGCGACGATCGGGCTCACTTGGCGGCCTTCCTCAGCGCCAGCCGGACCAGCGCGTCGAGGCTCGCGGCCTCGCCCAGCTCCTCCTCCGCCTGCGCCACCGCGCTCGCCGCCTCGGCGGGGCGGAAGCCGAGGTTCAGGAGCGCGGACACCGCGTCCGCGCCCGCGCCGATGGGCGCCGCCTGGCCGATCGCGGCCGGGCCGAGCGCGACGCCGCCCACCTTGTCCTTCAGCTCGCGGACGATGCGTTCGGCGAGCTTGGGGCCGACGCCGTTGGCGCGCGCCACCGTCGCCTTGTCTTGGCTGAGCACCGCGCGGTTGAGTTCGGCCGGCTCCAGCGCGGACAGGATGGCGAGCGCCACGCGCGCGCCGACGCCCTGCACGCCCGTCAGGAGGCGGAACCAGTCGCGCTCGGCCGCGGTGGCGAAGCCGACCAGGCGGATGAACTCCTCGCCGACCAGCATCTCGGTGAACAAGGTCGCCGCCTCGCCGACGCGGCCCAGCGCCGCCAACGTGCGGCTGGACGCGCCGACGAGATAGCCGACGCCGCCCACGTCGATCACGGCGTGGTCGAGGCCGGTCGCGTCCAGCCGGCCCTTCAGATGTGCGATCATGCGGGCGGGTTAGGGCATCGCTCATCTCTCGTCACCCCAGCGGAAGCTGGGGTCGTCCGCCGAGAGCGCACGCCCGCCCTCCACGCGATCCCAGCTTTCGCTGGGATGACGGATGAGGGCTAAGCGCCCACCCCGGACCTACGCGCCAGCGCGCGGGCGCTCGCCAGGTGGTGCGCGTGGGTGATCGCCACCGCCAGCGCGTCGGCGGCGTCCGGTCCCGCCAGCTTCACGCCGGGCAGCAGGTGCTGCACCATCGCCTGGATCTGCCGCTTCTCGGCGCCGCCCGTACCGACCACCGCCTTCTTGACGACGCTCGGATGGTACTCGCCGATCGCCAGCCCCGCCGTCGCCGCGGCCAGCAGCACGACGCCGCGCGCCTGGCCCAGCTTCAGCGTCGACTGGGCGTTGGTGTTGCCCAGCACCTCCTCGACCGCCGCGGAACCCGGCTTCTCCGCGCGGATCACGTCGCCCAACGCGTCGAACAGCCCCGACAGGCGGCGCGGCAGCTGCATCGACGGCTCCGTCTTGATCTGACCGTTGGCGACGTGGCTCAGCCGGTTGCCCTCCGCGCGGATCACGCCCCAGCCGGTCGTGCCCAGGCCGGGGTCGAGGCCGAGGATGATCAGCCCAACCGCTCCATCACCTCGTCGGGGACCTCGTAATTGCCCCACACCGTCTGGACGTCATCGTCGTCGTCCAGCGTGTCGATCAGCTTGAACAGCGTCGCCGCGTCGTCCTCGCCGACCGCGACCGTCGTCTGCGGCCGCCAGGCGAGCTTGGCGCCCTCCGCCTCGCCCAGAACGGGCGCCAGCGCTTTCGCGACCTCGTGGAGGTCGGCCTGCGCCGTCCAGATCTCGTGGCCGTCCTCCGACGAGGTCACGTCCTCCGCGCCCGCCTCCAGCGCCGCCTCGAACACCTTCTCC
>DASVSW010000056.1:0-7879 GCA_036387895.1 Sphingomonas sp. | reverse complement strand
CAAATATCTCGACTTCGCCAGCGGCATCGCGGTGAACGCGCTGGGCCACGGCCACCCGCACCTGGTCAAGGCGATCGCGGATCAGGCGGCGACCCTGATGCACGTGTCGAACCTGTACGGGTCCCCCCAGGGCGAGCGCTTCGCGCAGCGGCTGATCGACGCGACCTTCGCCGACACGGTGTTCTTCACCAATTCGGGCGCGGAAGCGGTTGAGTGCGCGATCAAGACCGCGCGGCGCTTCCACCACGCCGAGGGCAATCCTCAGCGCCACACGCTCATCACCTTCAACAACGCCTTCCACGGCCGCACGATGGGCACCATCTCGGCGACCAACCAGGACAAGCTGCGCTCAGGGTTCGAGCCGCTGCTGCCCGGCTTCCGCTACGCGCCGTTCGACGACCTCGACGCAGCGCTCGCGCTGGTGGGCGACGACACCGCCGGCTTCCTGGTCGAGCCGATTCAGGGCGAGGGCGGGGTGCGGCCCGCTTCCGAGGCGTTCCTCAAGGGCCTGCGCGCGGCGGCGGACGAGCGCGGGCTGCTGCTCGTGCTCGACGAGGTGCAGTGCGGGTACGGCCGCACCGGCAAGCTGTTCGCGCACGAACTGTACGGGATCACGCCCGACATCATGGCGGTGGCGAAAGGCATCGGCGGCGGCTTCCCGCTCGGGGCCTGTCTGGCGACGGAGCACGCCGCCAAGGGCATGGTCGCGGGCACCCACGGCTCGACCTACGGCGGCAATCCCCTGGCGATGGCGGCGGGCGAGGCGGTGCTCGACGTGATCCTGGAGCCCGGCTTCCTCGAGCGCGTCGACGAGATGGGGCGCCGGTTGCGGTCCTCGCTCGAGCAGATGATCCCCAATCACGACGCGCTGTTCGACCACGTCCGCGGCCACGGGCTGATGCTGGGCGTCAAGATGAAGTCGGACAGCCGTGCTTTCGTCGCGCATTGCCGCGACCATCACGGGCTGCTGCTGGTCGCGGCCGGCGAGAACGTCGTCCGCATCCTGCCGCCGCTGACGATCGAGGAAAGCCATATCGCCGAGTGCGTCGAGCGGCTGAGCGAGGCGGCGCGCGTGTACGTGCCGGCGGCGGATGATTGAGGCGGTCGCTCTCCTCCCCCGCCAGGGGGAGGTGGCCGGCGCAGCCGGACGGAGGGGGCGGACCGCTCAAGCGTTCGCCAGTCCTCCCCCTCCGTCACGCCTTCGGCGCGCCACGTCCCCCTTGCGGGGGAGGAGATAGGCGTTGCGCCACTTCCTCTCGCTGTCCGACGCCGGCGCGGACGGGCTCGCCGCGATCCTGGCCGACGCGCTCGACCGGAAGCGGGCGCGCGCGGGCTGGCCCAGGGGCCGCCCCGACGCCGACGCGCCGCTCGCAAACCATGTGCTGGCGATGGTGTTCGAGAAGAACTCCACGCGCACCCGCTTCAGCTTCGACATGGCGATGCGCCAGCTCGGCGGCACGACGATCGTCGCCGACGGCGGGAGCATGCAGCTCGGCCGCGGCGAGAGCGTGGCGGACACGGCGCGCATCCTGTCCGGTTACGTCGACGCGGTGATGCTGCGCACCGACGAGCACGCCAAGCTGGAGGAGTTGGCGGCGCATGCGGCCGTGCCGGTGATCAACGGCCTGACCGACGCGTCGCACCCGTGCCAGATCGTCGCCGACCTGCTGACGTTGCTGGAGAGCGGTCGGGCGCTGCCGGGGTTGAAGGTCGCCTGGCTCGGCGACGGCAACAACGTGCTCGCCTCCTTCGTCGAGGCGGCGCGGCTGTTCCGGTTCGAGGTCGCCGCCGCCTGTCCCGCCGCTTTCGCGCCGGAACCGGGCGAGGCGCTGCGGGTCACGGCCGACCCGCGCGACGCCGTCGCCGGGGCGGACGTGGTCGTCACCGATACCTGGATCTCGATGGGGCAGGCGCACGCCGAGGCGAAGCTGGCCGCCATGGCGCCTTATCAGGTCACGCCGGAGCTGATGGCGCTCGCCAAGCCGGACGCGGTGTTCCTCCACTGCCTTCCGGCCCATCGCGGCGAGGAGGTCGCGGCGGACGTGATCGACGGGCCGCGGTCGCTCATCTGGGCGGAGGCGGAGAACCGGCTCCACGCGCAGAAGTCGATCCTGCGCTGGTGCTTCGGCCAGATCGGTTGATCGCGCCCTGCGCGTTCTTATCTTCGGTCCGACCCCGACACATCCCGTCCGCCCCGCGCCAGTCGAGGGGCCGTCCTTCGCGTTCCCGGCCTGAAGGAGAGGACGGGGCTCCGGCGAACTCAGCCTGAAGGCAGGACATGGACGACATCAGGAACCTCGACCTCGATCGCGCGCTCGGCTTCTCCATTCCGTCGCGCAGCGCGCGCGGGCGCATCGTCCGGCTCGGGCCCGTGCTCGACCGGGTCCTGTCCGCGCACGCCTATCCGCCCGCGATCGAGCGGCTGCTCGCCGAGGCGCTGACGCTGGCGGCGCTGGTCGGATCGACGCTGAAGGACCCGTCGGGGCAGATGACGATGCAGGCCCAGACCAAGGGCGGCGTCGTCAGCCTGCTGGTGTGCGACTACAAGGGCGGGGAGCTGCGCGGTTACGTCCAGTTCGACGCCGATCTGCTCGCGGCGCTGCCGGCCGAGCCGAGCCTGTCCGAGCTGTTCGACGGCGGCTATCTCGCCATCACGTTCGACCTGGCGCTGACCAAGGAGCGTTATCAGGGCATCGTCCCGCTCGACGGCGCGTCCTTGTCGGAGGCGGCGCGCTACTTCTTCGTCCAGTCGGAGCAGATCCCGAGCTTCGTCCGCGTCGGCATCGACAAGCGCGCCGACGGATCCACGGTCGCGGGCGGCTTGTTCCTCCAGCACCTGCCCGAAGGCGAGCTCGGCCGCGAGCGGCTCCACGTCCGCCTCGACCATCCCGAATGGGAGCATGTGGCGGCGCTTGGCGACACGATGCACGCCGACGAGCTGGCCGATCCGACGCTGCCGCTGGAGACGCTGGTGTGGCGGCTGTTCAACGAGGAGACGGAGGTCCGCACGCTGGCGTCGACGCCGCTGGTGCGCGGATGCCGTTGCACGCCCGAGCATATCCGCGGCGTGATCGCCAAGTTCCCGATCGAGGAGCAGCGGGCCATGGCGGACGCGGACGGGGTGATCTCCGTCGACTGCGCTTTCTGCGCCACCAGCTTCCCGGTGCAGGTCGGGACCGAACTGGCCTGATCCACGACGATCGTGTATGAGGGTGGCGCGGAAGACGGGGGAGGTCGCGCCGCGCCGCATCGCTATACCGGGGGTCCGACCATGCCGACCGACCTCGCCCGCGTCGCCGCGGGCGTCATCGTCACCGCCTTCTGCCTGGCGGCCGCGCCCGCCCAGGCGCCCGATCCGATCGCCGGGATCGAGCCCGGATCGTGGCGGTTGCGCGAGCTGAGCGGCGGGGAGACGGTCACGATGTGCGTCGCCGATCCGCACCAGCTGCTCCAGGTCCGCCACGCCGGCGCGGCTTGCGAGCGGACGCCGCTCGACGGCGATGGGAGTCGGGCGACCGTTCGCTACGCCTGCGCCGGCACGGGCTATGGCCGCACCTCCGTGGTCGTCGAGACGCGTCAGCTCGTCCGCATCCGGACGCAAGGGATTAAGGACGGGGCGCCGTTCGACTTCGAGTACGAGGCCCGACGCACGGGCGCGTGTCGGACGGGCGCTTAACGGCTTCTTCATCGTCGCGGGCGTAGGAGAGGGCGCGTGGTCCTCGGGTCACGCTTTCTCTCCCTTGTCGGCGGAAACGCCGTCCTCGGCCGTCTCTTGACCGGAGACGGCCTTTTTCTTGCGCGGGCGGCGTGACTGGCCTAGCGCGCGCCGCATCATGCAAACCGGTCCCCTCGCGGTCGCCCTGGTCTCGGGCGGCCTCGACTCGATGGTGTCGGCGGCGCTCGCCCGCGAGGCGGGGTGCCGGCTGCTCGCCCTGTCGGTCGACTACGATCAGCGCCATCGCGTGGAGCTGGGCGCCGCCGCGCGAGTCGCCGAAGCGCTCGGCGCGGAGCGGCACGTCGTCATGCCGCTCTCCTTACGCGCCTTCGGCGGCTCGGCGCTGACCGACGACATCGCCGTGCCGAAGGACGGGGCGGGGGACGGCATCCCGGTCACCTACGTGCCTGCGCGCAACACCATCTTCCTGTCGCTGGCGCTCGGCTGGGCGGAGGCGGCGGGCGCGCGCGACATCTGGATCGGCGTCCACGCGCTCGACTACGCCGGCTATCCCGATTGCCGGCCGGAGTTCATCCACGCGTTCGAGTCGCTGGCCGAGGTCGCCACCAAGGCGGGCGTGCAGGGCCGGCCGTTCCGCGTCCACGCGCCGTTGATGCGCAACTCGAAGGCCGACAACGTCCGCGAGGGCGTGCGGCTCGGGCTCGACCTGTCGATCACCTGGTCCTGCTATGATCCTCAGCCTGGCGACCGCCATTGCGGCCTGTGCGACACGTGCCGCCTCCGCCGCGACGGCTTCGCGGAAGCGGGCGTCCCCGACCCCACCGACTACGCGGCGACGCCGTGAGCTACGCGGTCAAGGAGATGTTCCTCACGCTGCAGGGCGAGGGGGTGAACGCCGGCCGGCGCGCCGTGTTCGTGCGCTTCGCCGGATGCAACCTCTGGTCGGGCCGCGAGAAGGACCGCGCGACCGCGGTCTGCCGCTTCTGCGACACCGACTTCGTCGGCACCGACGGCGTCGGCGGCGGTGGCTTCGCGGATGCGGCCGCGTTGGTCGCGGCGGTCGAGGGGCATTGGGGCGAGGGACGAGCCGAGCGCTTCGTCGTGCTGACGGGGGGCGAACCCATGCTCCAGGTCGACGACGCCGCCGTCGACGCGTTCCACGCCTCAGGTTTCCGGATCGCGATCGAGAGCAACGGCACGATCCCCGCTCACTCGCGCATCGACTGGGTGTGCATCAGCCCCAAGGCCGGGTCGGAGGTCGTTCAGCGGTCCGGCGACGAGCTGAAGCTCGTCTGGCCGCAAGCGGGCATCGACCCGGTCGAGCTGGAGGAGTGGCGATTCGCCCACCGCCTCCTCCAGCCGCTCGACGACGCGGCGGCGGAGGCGAATCAGGCGGCCGCGATCGATCTCGTCATGAGGCGGCCCGCCTGGCGGCTGAGCCTGCAGACGCACAAACTGCTGGGTCTGCGATAGGTCCGTCGGTCGGCGCCCGTCGTTCCGGCGCACCCCGGGACGACGGGCGGGCGGATCACCGCGCCGCGTAGGCGACGTTGGGCGAGATCCAACTCGGCGCGCCGCACTTCTTGGTCTGCCACTCGCCCTTCTTGGACCAGCAGATCCGGTCCATCCGCGGCTGGGCGACCCGGAGCGAGTGGACGACGTACTGCATCGGGAACAGCTGCTCGCCGAACGGGATCAGGCTGTTGCGCAGCTCCTGCATCCGCGTCTCGGAGAACTCGCCGAAATGGCCGCGCGGGGTGAAGTTCGCGTCCAGCCCGAGCGCGTTGGCGGTCTGGCAGAAGCCGCGCTGCGCCGAGGTCGCCGAGAAGCTGGAATAGGTGCGCGTGCTGAACTGGTCGAGCGCACGCTGCCCCTCCGCCTTGGTCTTGGCGGTGCGGTTGAAATAGCCGGTCAGCTTGGTGAACGACCGCTGCAACTCGTCGCGGTGGTCGGTGAGCAGCGCGTTGTAGTTGCGCACGGCGTTCAGCGACGGCTCGAACTGGCACTGGAGCGCCGCGACGTTCAGGCCCGCGCGCATCGTCCAGGACAATCCGGCGCGCAGCTCCTCGGGCGTGGCGCCCGGCAGCGCCATGGCGAGGATCCCCGGCTCGTCGCCGCGTACGGGCTTGCCCGTCAGGTCCTTGGACTTGAGGTAGAACTGGGCGGAGGCCGGCGAAGCCGCCACCGCCATCGATCCCAACGCCGCCGCCGCGGCCCAACGCAACACGCTCATGTATCCTCCCCACCGGCCCGCCCCGGGCTGCAACCAAGTGAATCTAGAGGATTATGCATCCCGCTCCAACGTCCGCGTTAACCAATTCGTCGCAAACCGCGCCGCAGGCGTCGCGGCCCCGGGAACGCCCAAAGAAAAAGGGCCGCCCGGACGATCCGGACGGCCCTTTTCCATTCGGGTACCAGGACCCGCGAATTACATCGCGTTGGTGGTCGTGGTGTTCGTCGTCGTGGTCGACATGCTGTCGTTCGACATCATCATCGAGTCGTTCGACATCATGGTGTCGTTGGCCATCATGCCGCCGTTCATGGCGCCGTCGACGGCGGTCATGTTGTCGGTCATGGTGTCCATGCCCTCGGTCGCATTGAGGTCGGTGACCGTGGTGTTCTCGGTCGTGGTCGACTCGTTGCCGCCGCCACAAGCCGAAACCATCAGAGCGGCGCCGGCGATCATGGAGCCGGTCAGGACCTTGGAGATGAGTGCACGCATTCGGAAGCTCCCTAGATAGCGGATCTGGACGGCGCCTTGTTGCTCGAGGTGGCGCTTATCACCCAAATCACGATAGGCATTAGCCGTTGAACGACCATGCCTCAAGCCTCCTTTTGCCGCGGGCAAGAAAGAGTATCGAGAAAGGCCGTCACCGTTAACGCCAGATCCATGTCCAAAGTTGCAGGGTCCGCGGCTACGCCCAGCGCCGCGAGGCTGGTGACGCCGTATTCGCTGATGCCGCATGGCACGATCCCGTCGAAGTGCGACAGGTCGGGCGCGACGTTCACCGAGAAGCCGTGCAGCGTCACCCAGCGCTTCACCCGGACGCCGATCGCGCCGATCTTCGCCTCGCGCCCGCCGTCCAGCGTCCAGATGCCGACCCGTCCCGGCGCCGCGAACGCCTGCACGCCCGACCGCGCCAGCGCCGCGATCACCCACGCCTCCAGCGCGTGGACGTAGCAGCGCACGTCGCGTCCCCGCTCGTTGAGGTTCAGCACTAGATAGCCGATCCGCTGGCCCGGGCCGTGATAGGTGTGCTTGCCCCCGCGGCCCGTCCGGACGACGGGGAAGCGCGGGTCGATCACGTCGGCCCCCGACGCGCTGGTGCCCGCGGTGTAGACGGGCGGGTGCTCCAGCAGCCAGATGAGCTCGGGCGCGCGGCCCGCCGCCACCGCTTCGGCGCGCGCCTCCATCTCGGCGACCGCCTCCTCATAGGGCGTGAGGCCGGGACTCACGCGCCACTCGATGTCCGAAAGCTTGTCCATGCGCGCGATGTGAGCGGGCCGGGCCGACGGTGCAACACGCGCCGGCCCGGCCGCGTTCGGCATGGCCAAGCCCGCGCGCCTGCGCTAGCAGCGCGACGGCAGGACGAAGGGGGCGGACGTCATGGTCAGGGTCGGAACTGTTTGGGACAGCGCGGTCGAGGCGGTACGCGGTCGGCTGGGTCCGCTCCTCCCGATCGCGGTCGCGACCTTGTTCGTGCCCTCCGTCATCCAATCCGCCGTCCAGGCCTACTACCCCGCGGTGCCCGGCGACGCGGGACGCGCCGGCCTGAGCCTGCTCGTCACGCTGGCGCTGATGGTCCTGGGCTTCTGGGGGGCGCTGGCGATCACCGCGATCACCAGCGATCCGGACGTGACCCGTGCCGACGCCGTCCGGGCCGCCACCGCGCGTTTTCCGGCGCTGCTCGGCGTCTTCGTCGTGATGGTCCTCGCGGCGACGCTGCTGACCCTGCCTGTGTTCGTCCTGATCGGCGCGTCGGGCGCCGACCTGTCCTCGCTCGGACAGCAGGGCGCCACGCCCGACATCGGCGGCGGCACGGCGCTGGCGCTTTTCCTCTACATCCTGGTCGCATTGGGGCTGTTCCTGTGGGTCGTGGCGCGGCTCCTACCGTTGACGCCCGTCGTGCTCCACGAGCGGCTCGGCCTGCGCGCGATCGGCCGCGCCTTTTCGCTGACGCGCGGGATGGGCGTGCGGCTGGT
>DASVSW010000055.1:0-4831 GCA_036387895.1 Sphingomonas sp. | reverse complement strand
CCGAAGCCTGATCGCGCGACATGGCGACCCAGACCGAGGCGGTCGCCTGGGCCGCCCGCGCCAGCCCGTCCGGGTCGTAGTCGAGGAGCGACGCGTGCCAGCCGTCGGCGCGCGCGGTGGCGGCCAGCACCGGCTCGAGGTCGAGGAACCTGTTCGAAATGTGGACGAGCAGCAGGCCGCGCGGCGACAGGACGCGGCCATAGGTCGCGAACGCCTCTCGGGTCAGCAGGTGGGCAGGGATCGCGTCCGACGAGAAGGCGTCGAGCGCGAGGAGATCGAGGCTCGCGGGCCGGTCCGCCGCGAGCGTCAGGCGGGCGTCGCCCAGCCGGATGTCGGGCCGTGGCAGGCAGCGGGACAGGTAGGTGAACTTGCCCGAGTCGCGGGCGATGCGGATGACGGTCGGATCGATCTCGTAGAAGCGCCAGCGCTCGCCGGGGCGCGCGTAGCAGGCGAGCGTGCCCGTCCCCAGCCCCACCACGCCGATCCGCGCGCCGGGGCCGTAGAGCCGAGGGGCCGCGAGCATCGCCTGGCCGACGCCCGAGCCGGGCGCGTAATAGCTGGTGGGCGTCGTCTCGCGCGCGACCGAGCCGCGCAGCTGGATGCCGTGGATGGTGGTGCCGTGATCGAGCTCGCGCGTGCGACCGCGGTCCTGGACGGTGTACACGCCGAAATAGCTGCGCGTGCGCGCCTCGCCGTCCATCGAGATCTGGATGGAGCGCAGCCCGCCGAACAGGAGCAGCGCGCCGGTGAGCATGACCATGAACGGCAGGCGCGCGCCGACGATCAGCAGCGCCGCGAGCGCGACCGCGACGAAGGGGGCGGCCGGCTCGTTCTCGCCGAAATGGCGTTCCGGCCCGTAGATCCGCAGCGAGATCAGGGCGCCGATCAGCAGGACCACGCCGATCAGCGCCGGCGTCTTCCACCTCGTCCAGAGCCGCTTCACCCCCTCCGTCAGGTAGAGCTGCGGGACCAGCAGCCCGGCGAGCAGGATCAGGATCGGGTATTCCCAGGTCCAGTCGAACAGCACGGGCGCGATCAGCCCCGCGAAGACGCCGCCGAGCGCGCCGCCGACCGACATGGCGAGGTAGAAGCCCGTCAGCCGATCGGGCGCGGGCCGATCGCGGTAGAGCGCCGTGTGCAGCGCCACCGACGTCATGAACAGCAGCACCAGTGCCACCGCCGCGCTGAGGTACGGACGCCCTTGGAACCCGCCGATGATGACGCCGCCGAAGATCAGGATGGTGACGGGCGCGATGCGGGTGAGGAGGTCGGCGACCTCGCGATTCGCGGCGAAGGCGATCGTGAAGCTCAGGAGGTAGAGCCCGAGCGGCACCACCCAGAGGAGCGGCATCGCGACGATGTCGGTGGTGAGGTAGGTGGAGGTCGCGAGCATCAGGCCCGACGGCACGAAGGACAGCGCGATCCAGCGGCCGGCCGCGCGCCGCGACGGCGCGGGGCTGGTCGGCCGTTGCTCCTCCCGCCCGGCGGCGCGCGGCAGCGCGAGGGCGCAGCCGACCACGAGTAGCGCCAGGAAGACGTAGCCGCCGCTCCACAAGCGGCTCTGGGCGGCGAGGCTGAGCCGCGGTTCGACCAGCGACGGATAGGCGATCAGCCCGGCGAAGCTGCCGAGGTTCGACGCGGCGTAGAGCGCGTAAGGGTCCGCCCCGCCGCTCGAGGTCGCGAACCAGCGCTGGATCAGCGGCGCCTGCGCGGACACGGCCAGGAAGAGCGGCCCGATCGACGCCCCGAGCAGCCAAGGGACCCAGACGGCCGGGTCGGCGTCGGGCGCGGGCTGGATCGCGATCAAGCCTATCGGCAGCCAGAACGCCGCCAGGGCGAGCAGCCCCAGATGCACGCCCGCCTGCGTCCGCGGTCGGAAGCGTCCGAGCCAATGCGCGTAAGCGTAGCCGCCCAGCAATAGCGCCTGGTAGACCAGCATAGCCGAGTTCCACACGGCGGGCGCGCCGCCCAGTCGGGGCAGCGCCATGCGCGCGACCATCGGCTGGACGAGGAAGAGCAGGAACGATCCCGTCAGCACCGTCGCCACGAACAGCGCGCGACGGGGGGCGGATGCAGGGGACGCGGCGATCGGGTCGGTCAAGCGATGGGCCTCGCGATGCGGTAGGTCAGGTGGCGGCTCAGGCGGTGGCCGAGCGGTAGCAGGGGATGGTCGAAGTCGCCGTGAGGGTCGCGCGTCATGCCGAGCTTCTCCATCAGGCTCCAGCTGGGCACGTTGTCGGGCACCGTGATCGCGACCACCTCGTCGATCGACCGGCTCCACGCCCAGGCGAGGCACGCCGTAGCGGCCTCGTGCGCGAACCCCTGTCGCCAGTGCGGACGTGCGAGGCGCCAGCCGATCTCGGCGAGGCCGGCGATCGGAGTGCCCTCGGGGCCGGGCTTGAGGCCGCAGAAGCCGATGAGCTCCCCCGTGTCGCGGCGCTCCGCGGCCCAGAAGGTGTGGCCGCGGTCGCGCTCATGGCCGCGGAGGCGGTCGAGCTGCGCCCGCACCTCGTCCAGGCTGGGCGGCTCATCGGCCAGATGGCGGATGACGTCCGGGTCCTGGTTCATGGCGTGGAAGGGCGCGAGGTCGTCGTCGCGCCAGGAGCGCAGCAAAAGGCGGTCCGTTTCGATCAATTCCCCTCTCCCCGGCCTCTCCCTGACGGGAAAGGGGACGTCCTCACCCGCCCAGCAACCGCGCCGCGTGCGTGGCGTGATAGGTCAGCACGCCCGTGCAGCCGGCGCGCTTGAACGCCATGAGCGTTTCCAGCACCAGGGCGTCGCGGTCGCCCGCGCCGACAGCGGCCGCCGCCTCGATCATCGCGTACTCGCCGGACACCTGATAGGCGAAGACCGGGACCTGGAACTCGCTCCGGACGCGGAGCACGATATCGAGATAGGCCAGGCCCGGCTTCACCATGACGCTATCGGCGCCCTCCGCCAGGTCGGCCGCGACCTCGCGCAGCGCCTCGTCGGCGTTGGCCGGGTCCATCTGGTAGGTCTTCTTGTCGCCCTTGAGCAGTCCGCGGCTGCCCACCGCGTCGCGAAACGGGCCGTAGAAGGCGCTCGCGTACTTCGCGGCGTAGGCCATGATCTGGACGTTGTGGTGGCCCGCCTGCTCCAACGCGCTGCGGATCAGGCCGACGCGCCCGTCCATCATGTCGGACGGCGCGATCACGTCCGCCCCGGACGCCGCCTGGTTCAGCGCCTGGCCGACCAGCACCTCGGCGGTGTGATCGTTCAGGACGTAGCCCGACGCGTCGACCAGCCCGTCATGCCCGTGCGCGGTGTAGGGGTCGAGCGCCACGTCGGTGAGGACGCCGATGTCCGGCACCGCGTCCTTCAACGCCCGGATCGCCCGGCACATCAGGTTGTCGGGGTTCAGCGCTTCCCGCCCGTCCTCGGTCCGCAGCGCGGGCGGCGTGTTCGGGAAGAGCGCCAAGCACGGGATGCCCAGATCGCGCGCTTCCTTCGCCCGCGCGACGATCCCGTCGACCGACCAGCGCGACACGCCGGGCAGGCTCGCGATCGGCTCCTCGACGCCCTGCCCTTCCGCGATGAAGAGCGGCTGAATGAGATCGGCGGGCGTCAGCACCGTCTCGGCCTGGAGCCGCCGGCTCCAGGCGTGGGCGCGCGTGCGGCGCAGGCGGAGGGCGGGATAGGCTGCCGACATGGCCGATCCTTGCGGGATCGGGCGCGGGCGCACAAGCGTTACGAGAGCGCAACCTTCCCCGGGCGCGATCGTCAGGAGCCGCATGCGCGAAATCAAGTCCGCCGCCCTCGTCGTCAACGCCCGGTCGAGGCGCGGCCGCAAGCTGTTCCGACACGCGTGCAAGCTGTTGCGCGGTCTCCCCTACCCCGTCGCCGCCTATGCCGTGAAGAACCCGCGCGACCTGACCGACGTGGTCGCGCGGGCGCTGGACAAGGGTCCGGACCTGCTGATCCTGGGCGGCGGCGACGGGACGATCAGCGGGCTGGTCGATCAGATGGTGGGCCATGACGTCGTGCTCGGCGTCATCCCGCTCGGCACCGCCAACAGCTTCGCGCGGACGCTGGGCATCCCCATGGACGTGGAGGGGGCCGTCGAGGTGATCCGCGCCGGCCGGCCGCGGCGGATCGACCTCGGGATGATCGACAAGGATTACTACGCGAACTGCGCCGCCATGGGCATCAGCCCTCAGATCGCCGAGACGGTCCCGCACGGGCTCAAGGCGGCGCTCGGCCGTGCGGGCTATCTCAGCTGGGCGGCGTACCAGTTCGTCAAGTTCAAGCCGTTCACGCTGATCGTCGGCGAGGGCGATCACGCGGAGCGGCTGCGCGTCGTCGAGGTCAGGATCGCCAACGGCCCGTACCATGGCGGCACCGAGCTGGTGGAGTCGGCGGAGGTCGATTCGGGCGAGATCGTCGTCCAGGCGGTGCTCGGCCATGCACGCCGGTACCTGCTGCGGAACTGGGGATCGGCAGTGCTGGGCCTCCCGAAGCGGCTAGGCGAGGTGCGCGAGTTCCGGGGCCGCTCCTTGCGGATCGACACCGAGCCGCGGCTGCCGATCTCGATCGACGGCGAGGTGCTGGCGCGCACCCCGGTCACCGCGCGGATCGCCGCGGGCGTGATCGAGGTGATGGCGCCGGCCACCTAGTTCTGTCCCTTCACTGCTACCCCCGCGTAGGCGGGGGTCCATCGACTCGAAGCGGCGGAGGTTATGGACCCTCGGCTACGCGGGGGTGGCTGAAGGGATGAGGCCCGGGAGTTCTTACGCCGCCGGTCGCAGGGCCGTGCTCGTCTCCGCATCCGCCTGGGCGCGCTTCTCGCACTCGTCCTCGCTCGGGACCGTCA
>DASVSW010000054.1:0-8316 GCA_036387895.1 Sphingomonas sp. | reverse complement strand
ACCGCCGCGAAGATCGGGCGGTCGATGAAGAAATGGGGAAAGCGCATCGCGTCAGCTCGCCGTCGCTTCGGCGGCGGCGGGCGCGCTCAAGGGGCTGGACACGGGCGAGTCGTTCGCGGCGCGGGGCGTGATGCGCGTCATCCGCGCCTGGACCGCCGAGCCCGGCTGCATCTGCGCGAGCCCGTCCAGCACCACCCGGTCGCGGGGCATCAGGCCGGAGCGCACGACGCGCAACCCCTCCACCATCGGCCCGGTCTCGACGTTGCGGGGCGCGGTCTTGCCGTCCTGCCCGACGACGTAGACGATGCGGCGCGTCTGATCGGTGACGATCGCCTCGTCGGGGATCAGCATGGCGGTGTAGCTGCCCGATCCCAGCAGCCGCGCGCGGCCGAACATGCCCGGCACCAGGAACCCGTCGGGGTTGGGCACCTCGGCATGCGCGCGGATCGTGCCCGACCCGGTGTCGATCGCGTTGTCGACGAACACCATGCGCCCGCGCCGGGAATAGCCGCGCTCATCGGCCAGCTGGATGTCGACGGGGTTCGGGGCGTAGCGCGACGAGCGCCGCTCGCCGCTGGCGTTCTGGCGGATGTATTTGAGGTAGAAGCTCTCCGCGCCGTCGAAGGTGAACCAGATCGGGTTCACCGACACCACGCGCGTCAGCAGCGTCTGGCCGGCGGTGACGAAGTCGCCCACCGCGACCCGCTTGTCCGACACCCGGCCCGCGACCGGCGAGCGGACGGTGGCGAAGCCGACGTCGAGCGCCCGCGCCCGCGCCGCGGCCTGCGCCGCCGCCAGCCCCGCCTCGCCCGTGCGGACGGCGGCGGTGCGCTGCTCGAACTCCTCGCGGCTCGCGGCGTTGCTGGCGAGCAGCGTCCGTGACCGGGCCGCCTCCTGGCGCGCGTTGAGGAGCGTGGCGCGGGCGCGGGCGACCTCGGCCTCCGCCTGCGCCAGCGCAGCGCGATAGGGGCGGGGGTCGATCTCGAACAGGAACTGGCCGCGCCCGACCTCCACGCCCTCGCGGAAGCCGACTCGCGTGACCTGGCCGGACACGCGCGGCATGACCTGCACGTCCTGGATCGCCTCGAACCGGCCGACATAGTCGTCCCAGTCGGTCACGACCCGCTGGAGCGGATTGGCCACCGACACGGTCGGCGGCGGCGGCGGAGCCGGCGGCTCCTGCGCGCACGCGGTGACGACGAGCGCGAGCACGCCCGCGACGACCCCTTTTGTTCTTCCCATGCGCGGCAAGATCGACCCCTTTTGTGACGATTACAATCGATCGCAGCCCATGTTTTCATATGCCGGGGACAAGCAGGACTGGATTGAACGGGATTAACGCATTTTCACCGTTGGTTAACCGACCGGATCGGTGTTCCGATCTCGCGCGTTCACGCCGTTCGACACTTCAGGAGACAGACGATGGGCGCGAACAAGACCGAGAACGACGCGTTGCAGAGCGGTGAGACCGACATCGCGCGAGGCCAGGACGAGCGCGAGTTCGGCGCCGGCGGGCAGGACGTCCAGAGCACCGGCGCGAAGGAAGACCGCGACGTGGACCGTGACGGCAAGCTGGCGAGCGCGGGCGTCGACGCCTCCTCGCGCGCGCCGGGCGGCGAGGCGCGGGACTGACGAACCCGAGCGCGACGGTGGGGCGTTAGGCCGGCGTCCAGCCGAGGATCCGATCCCATGCCTAGCACCCCGAAGCGCGTCGTCATCACCGGCGCGTCGAGCGGCATCGGCCGCGCCACCGCGGAGGCCTTCGCGCGAACCGGCGCGCGACTGGTGCTCGCCGCGCGGAGCGGCGACGCGCTCGAAGAGGTCGCCGCCGCGTGCCGCGCAAAGGGGGCGGAGGCCTGGGCGGTGCCGACCGACGTGACGGACGGCGACGCGGTCGCGGCGCTCGCGCAGACCTCGCGCGATCGGATGGGCGGCGTCGACCTGTGGTTCTCGAACGTCGGCGTGGGCGTCGTTGGGCGTTTCCACGAGACGCCCTTGGCCGAACACCGCCGGGTGATCGAAGCCAATCTGATCGGCCACGTCAACGACGCGCACGCCGTGCTGCCGATCTTCCTCGACCAGGGTCATGGGACCTTCGTCAACATGATCTCGGTCGGCGGCTTCGTCGCGACGCCTTGGGCCGCCGCCTACTCCGCCAGCAAGTTCGGCCTGCGCGGCCTGTCGGAGGCGTTGCGCGCCGAAGTCTCGCTCCACCCCCGCATCCATGTCTGCGACGTCTACCCCACCTTCGTCGACACGCCCGGCATCGCGCACGCCGCGAACCGCACGGGACGCCGGCTGTCGGTGCCGCCCGGCGTGCTCGACCCGCGGCGCGTCGCGAAAGCGGTCGTCCGTCTCGCCGACCGGCCCCGCAACACCACCGCGATCGGCGCGCCGGCGCTCGCGCTCAAGCTGACCCAGTTCTTCGCGCCCAACGTCTCGGCGGCGGTGATGAACGGCTTCTTCCGCTACTATTTCAGCCGCGCGGAGCCCGTCGGCGAAACGCCCGGCGCGCTGTTCGATCCGGGCGGGCCGGCAGCGGTCGAAGGCGGCTTCCGCCGACCCGACCAGCGGCGCATCGCCGCAGTGGCCGCGGGCGGGCTCGCGCTGGCCGGCCTTGCCGCGGCGGCGCTGACCCGGCGGCGCGGGGCCGCCTAGAGCCCGCGGACGAACGTCTCCAGCGCCGCGTTCGTCTCGGCGGGCCGCTCCTGCTGCACCCAATGCCCCGCGCCCTCGATCAGCGTCGTCCCGCGATAATCGTCGAGATGCGCGCCGGGATCGGCGTACGCGTCCATCCCCGGCATGAAGCGCCGGACGGGGTCGAGCGTGCCCGCGACGAAGCAGGCGGGCTGGGCGATGCGGCGGCTGGCGACGGGCGCGCGCTCCTCATGGTCGAGCCGCTGCGCGCGGTACCGGTTGAGCGGCCCGCGCCAGCCGCCCTTCGCGAACGCTCGCGTGTAGAACGCCAGATCCTCGGCGCTCAGCCAGTCGGGCGGGCGCTCCGGCTTGGGCATGCCCGTCAGGAACGCGTCGTCCGGCCCCTTGGGATGCGCGAAGGCGTGCGCCACGCCTTCGCCCGAGATGCCGTAGTAGATCTTGAGCAGCGCGTCGGGATCGCCCGAGAACTCCGCCTCGGCCACGCCCTCCGCCTGGAAGTAGAGCTGGTAGAAGAAGCGGTCCTTGTAGACGTGGCCTGCGACGTCGAGCCAGGAGCGCTCGCCCATCGGCGTGTAAGGGACGCTCAGCCCCGCCACCGCCGCCACCCTGTCGGCATGGCGCAGCGCCGTGTTCCACACGATCGGCGCCCCCCAGTCATGCCCGAACAGGATCGCGCGGCCGCCCAGCGCGTCGATCACCGCGGCGACGTCCCCGCAGATCTCCGACATCCGGTACGCCGCGACCGCCTCCGGCTTGGAGCTCTCGCCATAGCCGCGCACGTCCATTGCCGCGATACGCCGTCCCAGACCGGCAAAGTGCGCGATCTGATGCCGCCAGCTATGCGCCAGCTCCGGCCAGCCATGGACGCAGAGGATCGGGAGCTCCGCCGAGTCCGCCGGCCCGTCGACCAGCACGCTGAGCTCGACGTCGCCGTTCCCGACCGTGATCCGTTCCACCAGCGCCTCCCTGCCTATCCGCCCGGCCTAGCACGGGACCGCGCCGCGCCGAAACGGGCGGGGTCAGGGGACGGGCGCCAAGCCCCAGCGCCCGTAGACGTAGGTCCGCTCGCCCAACCGGAACAGCCGACCTTCCTCATGTTCGCCCAATAGGACGGGCTGGTCGTCGGGGCCGACCCCGCGCGCCATCCAGTGCGGGATCGCGATCCGGTCGACATCCTCGCCGAACGGACCGGGCAGGGGCGGGTCGAAGTCGACCAGAAGGTCCAGCGCGCCGAGCCGCGCCGCCACCTTTTCGGCCCAGTCGGGAAAGACGAGGTCGCGGAAGGGCGTGGCGAGGTCGAGCGACAGGTCCCGCGCCGTGCCTCGATCGGCGAAGTCGATACCCGCGCGGTCGTTGGCGTGGTTGACCCAGGCCGTCCCCAGCTCGGCGGCGAGTCCGTCCAGCACGTCCGGATGCAACGCGCGCTCGACGAGGCGGCGGTTGTCGGCCGGGATCGAGACCCGCAGTTCGGCTTCGAGCAGGCGCAGCGTCGCTTCGAGCTGGAGCAGGTCGGCGTACACGCCGCCGCCGTCCTTCATCGGCCCCAGCCCATGGCGGTCCTGGACGCGGCCGAGATAGGGCGACAGGTCGCGCTCGGCGGGGCGCAGCACCACCGCGCGGGCTTGCGCGTGCGCGCCGCGGTCGCCGCGCTCGTGGCGATGCAAGCGGCCGATGCGCTGGAGGAGCACGTCGATCGGGGCCAGGTCGGTGATGAGCAGGTCCGCGTCGATGTCGAGCGACTGCTCCAGCGTCTGCGTGCCGACGAGCACGCGGCCTGCGGCGGATCGGGTCTTGCCGAACGCCTCCTCCACCGCGGCGTCGAGCAGCCGACGGTCGGCGGGCGCGAAGCGGCCGTGATGGAGCGTCGCGACGCCGTTCACGCGGAAGGTCAGGTCGGGGGCGATCTCCTCCACCGCCCGCGCCACGGCGACCGCGCCGCCGACGGTGTTGCGCACGACCAGCACCGACGCGCCCGCGCGCGCCGCGTCGACCGCTATGGCCGCTATCCGACGGGCGTCGTCGATCAGCGGCTCGACCTCGATCCGCACCGTCTTCGATCGCGTCCCGTCCGAGGAGGCTTGGCGGGGCGTGGCGGCGACGCCCGACAGCGCGGGGTAGGGCTGCGCCACGGCCTCCTCCAGCCCGGATACGTCGTGTCCGAGCAGCCGCGCACGCGCCTCCGCGCCCAGCGTCGCCGAGAGCAGCAGCGCCTTCCCGCCGGCCCCGACATGGTTGCTGAGCAACCGTTCGAGCAGCCCGCCCATATAGGCGTCGGACGCGTGGACCTCGTCCACGACCAGCAGGTTGCGCGCGAGCGCCGCGGCGCGGACGGGGGCGTGCTTGACGCGGAACGCGCCGAGCAGCGCCTGGTCGATCGTGCCCACCGCGACGCGCGCGGCGAGGAAGCGGTTGGAGCGCTCAGCGGCCCAGCGCCCGTCCGCGCCGCCGTCGTCCCAGCTCACCGCCCAGCCGGGCAGCGGCTCGCCGTCCGCATCGCCGACGCGGCGGTAGCCGGGGACGGCGAGGAACGCGCGCGGCCCGCCCGCGCCCCAGACCCGGGTCAGCATCGCATCGACACGCCCGTGCAGCTGAACCGCCGCCGACCGGGTCGGCAGCGCGAAGAACAGGCCGTCCACCTCGCCGCGACGCCGCAGCTCGAGCCAGCGCCATAGCGCCGCCTCCGTCTTCCCCGACCCCGTCTCCGCCTCGATCAGCGCGACCGGGCCGAGGCCGTCGGCCGCGGCCACGCCCTGGACGCCGCGCGGATCGAAGCCGAACGCGCTCGCGAATCCGACGGTCGGCGTGTCGAGCGGCGCCAGTCCCTCCGTTTGCACCGTCCGGCGGACCGCCGCGCGCAACCCGTCGCGCTCCGCCCCGTACGGCCCCGCCACCGGGAACCGCCGCGTGTCGGAGCCGAGCCAGTCGGCGAGCACGAGCAGCCCCGCGAACAGCGCCGCGAAGCGCGGCGCTTGCGGCAGCTCCTCCCCCGCTTCCCAGGCGAGCGGCCAACGCGCGCGCACCCGCTCGATCAGCCGCGCGGCTTCGGCGGTCGGATCATAGCCGTCACCGGCGCGCCAATGGCGGACGTGCTTCTCCCATGCGAGGTTCCGGCCGCCGGTCGGCAGCTGCGCCGGGCCGAACTCCTCGCGCGGGCGGCCGTGATGCGCCATCAGCGGCGACAGGTAGAGCGCCGCTCCCCAGTCGCGCAGCATCGCCCCCAGCGCCTGGCCCGCGTCGGTCCGCGCGAGGTTCCGGTCCATCACCAGCGCCGCGACCTGGCCCTCATGGCCGATCCGCTCCGCGCGACGGTCCCACCGCGCCTGGAATCCGCCGTTCGCCTTGCCGATGTCGTGCAGCGCTGCCAGCGCTGTCAGCCGAGCGATGTCCTGCGGGGTCAACGCCCGACCGACAGTCGCCTCGATGGCGCACGCCCAGGCCGCCCCTGTCAGCAACGCCTCGAACGCGGCAGCGACATCTAGGCCATGCTCGACGAGAGGCAGCGCGGCGAGAACCTCCTTCGTCTCCAGGTCGCGATCGAGCTTGGCCCAGGGCGTGGCGGCGAAAGGTGGCATGGATCGGCTCCCCTCGTTCGGGCGGGGTCGCCCGCCGCAGTAGTGAAACGCTGCCGTACCGGCCTCGGCACGGTGCTAGCCGACCCCGCGCGGCACGGGCTAGCGGATTACCTCCATATCGGATTTATCGCCGCTTGCCGGGCCGGACCCGCCCGGACACCTTGTCCGAAACGGGGGCTAAACGGGTATGGCGGCTACGCTTTCGGCGCACGAGAAGCACGTCGCGCAGCTATTCGGCAACGAGTACGAGTTCCACATCCCGGCCTATCAGCGACCCTATGCCTGGAAGCCAGAGCAGGCCGACGAACTGGTCGACGATCTACTGAGTTTCATGCAGGCGCAGCCGGGGCCGATCAACGCGATTGCCCCCTATTTCCTGGGCAGCATCGTCCTGATTAAAGAGGACGGGAAGCCGAGGGCGGACGTCGTCGACGGGCAGCAGCGGCTGACCACGCTCACCATTCTCCTGTCGACGCTTCGCGCGCTGCTTCCCCCCGAGCGCGCCGTCGAGATCACGCCCTATGTGATGCAGCCGGAGAACGTGATCACCGGGCTCAAGAAGCAGCCGCGCCTACAGGTCCGCGAGCGCGATCAGGCGTTCTTCGAGGAGCACGTCCAGAAAGACGGCGGCTTCGCCAAGCTGCTCGAAGCGGCCGGCGTGTTGCCGGACGCGCAGGGGCGGATGCGCGACAACGCCCGGCTCATCCATGAGCGGTTGAGCGCGCTGACGCAGGACGACCGGGAGCGGCTGGCGGGCTTCGTCCTGACCCGCTGTTTCCTGGTGGCGGTGTCCACGCCCGACCTCGAATCGGCTTACCGCATCTTTTCCGTGATGAACAGCCGCGGGCTAGGCCTGAGCGCCGGCGACATCTTGAAAGCCGAGCTGGTCGGCAAGATTCCGCCCTCGGAGCGGGACGCCTACACCAAGATGTGGGAGGACGTGGAGGAGCGGCTGGGCCGCGATGCGTTCGTGGACCTGCTCGGCCACATCCGCATGATCGCGCGCAAGCAGAAGCCGAAGGCGACCCTGCTGAAGGAGTTCGTCGAACATGTGGCGAGCGGCCGCGACCCGCGCGACGTGATCAAGGCCACCGTCGTTCCGCTTGCCGAATGGCACCGGCAGATCACGGAGGAGGCGTATAACAGCGCCGCCAATGCGGCTGCGGTCAACGAGCGGCTGCGCTGGCTCAATCGGCTCGAGTTTTCCGATTGGCTTCCGCCCGCGCTGGCCTTCCTACAAAGGCGTGGTGGCGACGCCGCGGAGACAGCGCTGTTCTTCGGCAAGCTGGAGCGGCTCGCCTACGCCATGATGATCGATCGTTGGGGCGTGTGGGACCGTATCGAGCGTTTCTCGCGAGTGACTAAAGCGATCGAGCAGGGCCGCTTGGTCATCGCGAACAAGTCGCTCGCCCTATCACCCGACGAGTGCAAGAGGACGCGCAAGGTCCTGAACGGGCCCATCTACGAAGAACTGTCAGCCCGAGCCCGTTCCACGCTGCTTCTTCGGCTTGACGCGTTGCTGTCTGGCGGCGGCGCTACGTACGATCACGCGATCGTCACTGTGGAGCATGTTCTGCCGCAGAACCCGGCGGCAGGCAGCAAATGGCTCTCATGGTTCAATGACGAAGAGGTGCGCCGGGACCGCACGCATCGTCTAGGCAACCTCGCCCTGCTCACGCGCAAGAAGAACAGCGCCGCGTCCAACTACGAGTTCAACAAGAAGAAGGAAGCGTATTTCCTAAAGGATGGCGTATCGCCGTTCCCGTTGACCACGCAGGTGATCGAGCATGTGCGTTGGACCCCCGAGGTGGTGGACGCGCGCCAGAAGAAGCTTCTCCGCGCGTTCGTGAAGCATTGGGAGCTGGACGAGGCGGCCTAGCCCCCTCGTTCACCGGCGCCCCTAATGCCTGCATCTTCTCATCCCCGCGTCGGCCAGTTCGTGTCCGTGCGCGGCCGGCTCTGGCTCGTCGAGGGCGAGCCGGCGTCGCCGTTCGACGGGCACCTCCTCGCCTGCGTCGACGACGACGCGGGCGGCGAGGGCGCGCGGGTGCTGTGGGGCGCGGAGGTGGACGCCACCTTGCGCGAC
>DASVSW010000053.1:0-3923 GCA_036387895.1 Sphingomonas sp. | reverse complement strand
ACCAGCCGCCGCGCCTTCAGCGGCACGTCGCCGATCAGGTACATGCGCGAGCTGTCGCCGTGCCAGCCGTCGAGGATCGGGGTCACGTCGACGTTGACGATGTCGCCCGACTTCAGCGTCTTCTCGGACGGGATGCCGTGGCAGACGACGTGGTTGAGCGAGATGCACGAGCTGTGCGTGTAGCCGCGATAGCCGAGCGTCGCTGGCACGCCGCCGGCCGCGGTGATGAAATCGTAGATCAGCCGATCGATCTCGGCGGTGGTGACGCCCGGCACCATGTGCGGCACCAGCATGTCGAGCGTCTCGGCGCAGAGCCGCCCCGCGCGGTGCATGCCGTCGAACGCGGCGCGCCCGTGCAGCTTGATGGCCCCGGTGCGGCCCTCGGGCGCGTCGGACGTGACGGTGACGTAATCGGTCATGGGGCCGTCATATAGCCGCGGCGGCGGCGCTTTGCGAGGTGCGCCGGACGCGCTAAGCGGCGCGGATGCAGGCCGAACGCATCTGGACCGCCGGCCTCGTCGTGATCGGCGACGAGATCCTGTCGGGGCGCACCCAGGACAAGAACGTCGCGCAGGTCGCGGCCTGGCTCAACGTCCAGGGCATCCGCCTCGTCGAAGCGCGCGTCGTATCGGACGACATGGACGCGATCGTGGAGGCCGTCGACGCGCTGCGCGGGCGGAACGATTACTGCTTCACCACGGGCGGGATCGGGCCGACGCACGACGACATCACGGTGGACGCGGTGGCGCAGGCGCTGGGCGTCGAGGTCGTCCACCACCCGGAGGCGCTGGCGATGCTGGAGCGCTACTACGAGACGCGCGGCGGCATGAACGAGGCGCGGGCGCGCATGGCGCGCGTGCCGGCCGGCGCGGAGCTGATCGCGAACCGCGTCTCGGGCGCGCCGGGCATCCGGTGGGGCAACCTGTTCATCATGGCGGGCGTGCCGCACATCACCGCCGGCATGCTCGACGCGCTGACCGGCGAGCTGGAGGGCGGTCGGCCGGTCGTGTCCAAGTCGATCGGCTGCTGGGTAGCCGAAAGCGACATCGCCGACCTGCTGCGGAGCGCGGAGAAGACGTTCGAAGGCGTGGCGATCGGCAGCTACCCCTTCTTCCGCGAAGGCCGGGTGGGTGCGAATTTCGTCGTCCGCAGCCCGGACGAGGCGCTGGTCGACGCGTGCCTGGCGCACCTGACGCAGGAACTGGAGGCGTCCGGGCGCGAGGTCGTGCAGGGCGGGATCTGATCGGGTTCGCGCGGGCGCGCGGAGGGAGCAGCCGCGGAGCGGCTCACCACCGGCCGCCCTGGAAGGCGTGCGTCGCCATCGCACGTCGCCCAGCTCCTCCGCGCCTTCGCGTGGACCTCTTCACTCCACCCCCGCCCACCAGTCCGCGTACGGCGTCCCCGCCGCCATGCGACGGTTCCAGTCCGGCGCGCCGTCGTCCCACCAGACCGGGCCGCGTTCGCCCAGCGCCAGCTTCGCGCGGTGGACGTCCGCGCGGGCGACGCGCTCGGCGTCCGGGTCGCCGGCGCGCTTGGCGGACCCCACCCGCCGCCTGGCGTCCATCAGGTCGCGGACCAGCGCTTCGCGCCGTTCGGGCGGCAGGCGGGGGTCCGAGCAGCGCCATAGGCGGCCGCGCACGACGAAATATCGGCCGTCCGGGGTGACGGGGTAGCGCATCCCGATCACAACGCGCGCGTTGGGGCAACGATGCGGCGGGCGTGGATCGTGACCAGTCCGGGGTCGGGCTCAGCGGGCGGCAAGGCCGGCGCGGCGCTCGACGACGCCTTGGCGGACGCGGGCGTCGAGGTCGGCGGCCGGACGATCTTCCCCGACGAGGCGCTGCCGACCGCGCAGGCGCTGGACGCGGCCGGCGTCGATACGGCGGTGCTGTTCGCCGGCGACGGGACGGTGAACGCCTGCGCCTGCGCGCTCGGGTCGTGGGGCGGAGCGCTCCTGATCCTGCCCGGCGGCACGATGAACATGCTGGCGCACGAGCTGCACGGCCATGCCGACGTCACGGCCATCATACGGGCGGCGCAGGAGCGGGGGCGCCGCGTCGCGCTGCCCTTCGCGACCGCGGAAGGCCACTGCGCTTATGTCGGCCTGATCGTCGGGCCGGGGTCGAGCTGGGTGCGGGTGCGCGAGGCCGTGCGCGCGCATCGCTGGCGCGCGCTGGGCCGCGCGGTCCGCCACGCCGTCGCCCGTACCTTCGGGCGCGGCCTGCGGATCGACGGGCTCCGCGGGCGTCCGCAGGCGGTGTATCTGCGCGCCGAGGCGGACCGGCTGGTCGTGCGCGCGATCGACGCGCGCTCGTTCCGCCGGATCGCGGAGCTCGGCTGGGATTGGGTCACGGGCGACTGGGTCCGGGCCGCGGCGGTGACGCCGCTCACGCTGCCCAGGCTCCGCCTCCGGTCGCGCAAGCCCGCCACCGCGCTCTTCGATGGCGAACCGCGGCTGCTGCCGGTAGGGGCGGTGATCACGCCGGGGCGGTCGCGCCCCATCTTCCTGTCCATGCTCCCCGAGGTCCCATGATCCGCCTGTTCCACGTCAGCGACGTCCATTTCGGCGCGGAGGACCCCGCCGCGCTCCGCTGGTTCGAGGAGCGCGTCGCCGACGAGAAGCCGGACGCCGTCGTCATGACGGGCGACCTGACGATGCGCGCGCGCCGGCGCGAGTTCGAGGCGGGCGGCCGCTGGCTCCAGGGGCTGGGCGTCCCGGTGACCGTCGAGGTCGGCAACCACGACATCCCTTACTACTGGGACCCGCTGGGCCGCTTCATCAGCCCCTATCGGCGCTACAAGGCGCTGGAGCGGATGATCGAGCGCGAGCTCCACCTGCCCGGCGTCACCATCGTGCCCCTGAAGACGACAGCGCGCGCGCAGTGGCGGCTCAACTGGTCCAAGGGCGCGGTCAGCCCCCGCTCGCTCGACCGCGCGCTGAAGCAGATCGCCACCGCGCCCAAGGGCGACCTGATCTTCGTCGCCGGCCACCATCCGCTGGTCGAAGCGGGGACGCGCGGCACGGCGCGGACGCTGAACGGCGAAAGCGCGCTCCGGAGGCTGGCGGGGGCGGGAGCGCACGCCGTCCTGTCCGGCCATGTCCACGACCCGTTCGACATCCCCGTCGAGCGTAGCGGTTGGACGGTCCGCATGATCGGGGCGGGCACGCTGTCCAAGCGCACCCGCGCGACCCCGCCCGCGTTCAACGAGATCCGCATCGAGGACGGCCGGTTCGAGACGCTGATCCGGACCTTCTCCGCGCAGCCGAAGATCCCGATCAGCGAAACGACGCGGGCGGGGGTGGGGGGCTAGATCCCTCCCCGAATGAGCTCGGGGAGAATTTGGTCACACCCCGAACGGCCAGGTCTCGTCCGCGCTCGGCTCGCTCGCGTCCGCGGCGCCGGGCAGCGGCGTCACCGCGCTCGTCTCGTCGATCCAGACCCAGCCGTCATACTCCCGCGCGAGCGAGCTTTCGGAATAGTGGCTCCACCGTTCGGTGTCGGGACGGTAGATCACGCCGATGAAGCGCTCCAGCCGGTCGGGGCCGAGGTCGAGCGGTTCGCGCAGGTCGAGGAGGAAGCGCTCGTGCCCGACGTCGTGGCTCATCCGCTCCCAGCTGTCGGGACGCGACGGGTTGACGCGCTTCACCTCCATCGGCCCGTCCCAGTCGGTCGCGGCGGCCACCGTGCCGGCGTGGGTGCCGAACCCGATCAGCCGCGCGTCCGCGCCGTAATGCTCGCGGCATAGCTGGCCCAGGTTCAACTCGTCGCGCGTCCGGCCCATGTCGGTCTCGCGCGCGTCCCCGATATGGCTGTTGTGCGCCCAGACCACGGCGCGGGCGCCCGGATACGACTCCAGCATCAAGTCGAGCGTGTCGAACATGTGCCGGTCGCGCAGGTTCCAGCTCTCCGCCGACCCTTGGT
>DASVSW010000052.1:0-4548 GCA_036387895.1 Sphingomonas sp. | reverse complement strand
GGCGCTGGCGCGCGGCGCAGCGCGCGCGGCTGACCGAAGTGCCGGTCGTGGTGCGCGACTTCGACGAGGCGACGACGCTCGAGGTCGCGCTGCTGGAGAACATCCAGCGTCAGGACCTGAACGCGATCGAGGAAGCGCAGGCTTATCAGCGGCTCCTCGCCGATTGGGGCCACACGCAGGACGCGTTGGCCAAGATCGTCCACAAATCGCGCAGCCATGTCGCAAACCTGCTGCGGCTGCTCGAGCTGCCCGACACGGTGCAGGAGATGGTCGTCGACGGCCGGCTGTCGATGGGCCACGCCCGCGCGCTGATCGGCGCGCCGGACGTGGAGTCGCTCGCGGCGAAGGTAGTGGAGCGCGGCGCCACGGTGCGGACGACCGAGGAGATGGTCCGCGTCGCGAAAGGCGAGGTCGATCGGCCCAAGCGCCGCGCCGCGGCATCGCCCGCCCCGCCACCGCCGGCGCCAACGGAAGGCGATGCGGACGTCGCGACGCTGGAGGCGCAGCTCGGCGACCTGCTCGGCCTGCCGATCCGGATCGCGTTCGGCGCGGAAGGCGGCACGGTGACGATCGCCTACGCCTCGCTCGATCAGCTGGACATGATCTGCCAGCGGCTGACGGGGGAGGGGATCTGAGCATGGGTGCGAGCCTCACCGGTTTTGGCGTCGGAGCGTGCGCAGCCGATCCGGGTTGACGCGAAGGATGGGAAAGCTCGTGCTCGGAGGGTTGGCGTTCCTCGGCGGGCTGTATCTGGTCGCGACCGCCTTGTTGTTCAGCGCGCAACGGCGGCTGATCTATCCCGCCCCTCCCGCGACCGATCAGATCGTGCCGGCGTACTTCGCGGATGCGCGTATCGGTACCGACGACGGCTTGAGCTTGCGGGCGCTGTATCGGGCACCGCGGGGGCAGAAGCTCGTCATCCTGTTCTTCCATGGTAACGGCGACGATCTGGCTGGCGCGATGGCGGCGACGCGGATGCTGGGCGGGGCCGGGTATGGGCTGATGCTGTCCGAGTATCGCGGCTATGGTGGCAATCCCGGCAGTCCGAGCGAGGTTGGACTTTACCGTGACGGAGAGGCGGCCCTGAGTTGGCTTGAAGGTAAGGGCATCCCTCCAGGCCGGATCGTGCTGATGGGCAACTCGTTAGGGTCGGGCATCGCGACCGAGCTGGCGATGCGGTATCCAGTAGCAGGACTCGTGATCGTCTCGGGTTTCACCAGTCTAGCTGATGTCGCGGCTGGGCAGATGTGGATGTTCCCTGTTCGATGGCTCCTGCGCGAGCGGTATGAGAACGCGGCCAAGCTGCCCCGCGTCGCGGCGCCGACGCTTCTCTTGCATGGGACCGCTGACCGGCTGATCCCGCCCGATCATGCACAACGACTAAAGGATGCTGCGCGACGCGGCACGTTGCAGCTGGTTCCGGATACCGGACACGAACTCGCCTATCTGCCGCAATCGCAGGCCGCGATCCGCCGTTGGCTCGATATCCGTTAACGCCGCCTCGCCTGCGCCCTGGCCAGCATCTCGACCGCCTGCTCCGCCAGCACCGTGCCGGCGTTGCCGGGGGACATGACGGCGCGTTCGGCGGTGCGGATGTGCGTGAGCGCCTTGGCCAGCTGGTCTGCGGGCCATCGGCGTAACGCCTGGGCAGTGGACTGTTCCTCGCGAAAGAAGACGCGGTGGCGCTTCATGACGGCGTCGACCGGCTCGCCGCGGTCGAGGTCGGCGCGCATCGCGGCCAATGACAGGAGGCGGCGCTGGAGCTGGCGGAGCCAGGGGATGGGCGAGACGCCGGAGTCACGCAGCCGCGTCAGCTCCTGGCCGAGGGCGGCGGGGTCGCCGGCGACGACGTCGTCGACGAGGCGGCCGGCCTCCGCTTCGCCGAGGTCGGCGGCGAGGTCGTCGAGCGCCTGTCCGGTCAGCTCGGCGGGGCGGTCGGGGGCGGCGTCGAGATAGAGGGCGAGCTTCTCCAGCTCGCGGGTGGCGATCGCGGTCTCGCCGCCGCTCGACGCGGCCAAGCGCTGTAGGACGGCCTTGTCGGCGCGCAGGCCCATGGCGCGGGCGGTGTCGGACAGGTGGCGCTCGAGATCGGCGGCGCTGGGCGGGTAGCAGGCGTAGGCGAGGGCGTCGCGGTGGTCGATCGCGAGCTTGACGAGCTTGGACGTCGCCTTGGCCGTGGGGGCGATGGCGACGACGGGGTTGGACGCGCTGGGCGCTTCGAGCAACGCGGTGATCGCGGGGACCGACTCCTCGCCGACGCCCGTCACGCGGATCCAGCGGCGGTCGCCGAAGAGCGACATCGACGCGGCCTCGTCGGCGAGGCGGGCGGGGTCGCTCTTGAGCTGGGCGCTTTCCAGGTCGACGCGTTCCGCGCCCTGTCCCATGGCGCGGCCCATGCGGGCGGCGAGCTCGGCGGCGTGGCCGGCGTCGGGGCCGTGGAGCAGGATCAGGCGATGGCGAGGGTGGTCGAGCGCGGGCCGGATCTGGCCCGTATTGGCCTTCATGGCTGCGCTGCGGCGGCCGGCTGGTTGCGGGCGTAGAGGGTGAGGCGCGAGACGATCTCGTCGGCGACGATCAGCGACAGGCGCTCGAGCGCGGTGTTCTCGGCGGCGATGGTGGCGTACTCGCTCTGGACGACGTCGATGCCGGCGTCCGACCCTGCGGTCGCGTCGAGCACGACGGCCCCGTTCGACAGGTCGACGAGCTGGTAGCGCGCGCGAATGATCCGACGCTCGCGGGCGACCGAGTCGTCGCGGCGGATGCCCAAGCCGATGATCTGGTCGTCGAGACGGACGTCGAGGCGGTAGCGTGGCGTGCCGCCGTCGCCCAAGCGGTCGCGCAAGGCGTTCGTCATTAGCCAGCCCGAACGGCCCTGGATCGCGGCGACCTCGACGCCCGCGAGCGTCGTCGCGACCGTTCCCGAGCCGCCGCCGGCGTAGAGCGGCTGGAGGCCGCAACCGGGGAGCAGCAGCAGCGCCAAGGCGGCGAGCCGCTTCACGCGACGAGGTTCACGAGGCGGTCGGGGACGACGATGACCTTCTTGGGCTGCTTGCCGGCGAGAAACGCGGCGACCTTCTCGGAGGCGAGGGCGGCGGCCTCGGCCTCCTCGCGCGGCAAGCCCTTGGGCAGCGTCAGCGTGTCGCGGAGCTTGCCGTTGACCTGGACGGCGACGGTGACCTCGTCCTCGACCAGCAGCGCAGGCTCGACCGCGGGCCAGGCGGCGTCGGCGATGAGGCCGTCCTTTCCGGCCGCGGCCCAAGCCTCCTCCGCCAGGTGCGGCGTCATGGGGGCGACGAGGAGCATGGCGGTGCGCACGGCTTCGGCACGGGTCGCCGACGCCGGTGCCTTCTCGATCGCGTTGACGAGTTCGTAGAGCTTGGCGACGGCCTTGTTGAAGGCGAGCGCCTCGATGTCGGCGGCGACGCCAGCGATCGTCTGGTGGAGTTTCCGCGCGAGCGTCTTGTCCTCGCCTTCGGCGTCGGCCTGCTCGGAGAAGAGCCGCCACAGCCGCTGGACGAAGCGCCACGCGCCTTCGATGCCGCTCTCCGACCAGGGGAGGTCGCGCTCGGGCGGGCTGTCGGAGAGCATGAACCAGCGCACCGCGTCCGCGCCGTACTGGTCGACGATGGGTTCGGGGTCGACGGTGTTCTTCTTCGATTTCGACATCTTCTCGACGCGGCCGAGCTGGATCGGCTTGCCCGTCGAGACTTCCACGCCGCCCTCGACCTCGTCGGGGGAGAGCCAGCGGCCGTCCTCCGACTTGTAGGTCTCGTGCGTCACCATGCCTTGGGTGAAGAGGCCGGCGAAGGGCTCGGCGACGCTCAGCCGCCCGATGTGCGCCAGCGCGCGGGTCCAGAAGCGGGCGTAGAGCAGGTGCAGGATCGCGTGCTCGACGCCGCCGATATACTGGCCGACGGGGAGCCATTTCTCCGCGACCGCGCGGTCGAAGGGCTGGTCTTTCGGCTGGCTGGCGAAGCGGATGAAGTACCAGCTCGAGTCGACGAAGGTGTCGAGCGTGTCCGTTTCGCGGCGCGCCTCGGCGCCGCAGCTCGGGCAGGGGACATGCTTCCACGTCGGGTGGCGGTCGAGCGGGTTGCCGGGGACGTCGAAGCCCACGTCCTCGGGGAGGATGACGGGGAGCTGGTCCTTGGGGACGGGCACGGGGCCGCACGCGTCGCAGTGGATGATGGGGATGGGCGTGCCCCAATAGCGCTGGCGGCTGACGCCCCAGTCGCGCAGGCGGTACACGGTGGTGCCCTGGCCCCAGCCTTCGGCCTCGGCGCGGTCGATGACGGCGCGCTTCGCGGACTCGACGTCCATGCCGTCGAGGAAACGCGAGTTCACGATGACGCCGGACCCGGTGTAGGCGGTGTCGCCCTGGAACTCGGGGGCGGTGTCCTCGCCGTCGCTGACGACGCGGCGGACGGGGAGGTCGTATTTGCGCGCGAAATCGAGGTCGCGCTGATCATGCGCGGGGACGCCGAACACCGCGCCCGTGCCGTACTCCATCAGCACGAAGTTCGCGATGTGGACGGGCAGCCGCCATTC
>DASVSW010000051.1:0-2968 GCA_036387895.1 Sphingomonas sp. | reverse complement strand
AGTACTACTTCGTGGGGACCCCGACGACCGCCCACTCAGCATACGATGTGGGCGGTCGGGTGGGGGTGCGGGCCGGCGCCGCATCCGGCGTGAGCCGGATCAGAGAGCGCCCGCCGCGGCTCGGGGCGAACCGCGGCGGAGCTGCTCAGATCATTGGGGCATCAGCACCGTGTCGACGACGTGGATCACGCCGTTCGACTGGTTGACGTCCGCGATGGTGACGCGCGACGTGCCGCCCTTGGCGTCGGTCAGCGTGACGCGGTTGCCCGAGCGGCGCGCCGTCAGCGTGCCCCCCTGCACCGTGGTGAGCGTCGCCGTGCCGCCGCCCGACTTGATCTGGCGGACGAGATCGGCCGCGCGGACCTTGCCCGGCACGACGTGGTAGGTGAGGATCGTCGTCAGCGTCGCCTTGTTCTCCGGCTTGACCAGCGTCTCGACGGTGCCCGCCGGCA
The DNA here is from genome assembly GCA_036387895.1 of Sphingomonas sp. Taxonomy (GTDB): domain Bacteria; phylum Pseudomonadota; class Alphaproteobacteria; order Sphingomonadales; family Sphingomonadaceae; genus Sphingomonas. Next base: position 2,516 of record DASVSW010000051.1, on the reverse strand, counting down.
GCTTGGCGAAAGCGGCGTTGGTCGGCGCGAACACGGTGAACGGACCCGGGCCCGACAGCGTCCCCACCAGGTCGGCGGCCTTGACGGCGGCGACCAGCGTCGTGTGGTCCTTCGAGTTGACGGCGTTCTCGACGATGTTGCGCGTCGGCAGCATCGCCGCCCCGCCCACCATCGGGTTCCTTTGAACGGCCATCGCGCCCGTCGTGATCAGCGCGGCCGAAACGGCCGCCACGGTCCAATGCTTCATGTCGTTCTCCTCAGGTGATCCGGTTCGGATGCGTCGCAGCTACGGCGCTTTCGCCCGAACGGATGCAGCCCCGTAACGACAGGACGACGCGATCGGGAGCGGACCTGCCCTAAAGCCCGTATCCGCCCGGCGGATCGGACCTTCGGATCAGACGGCCGAGAGCGGCCCCGCCGCGACCACCGGACCCGTGGGCGAGCCCGAGGGCGAGCCGCCAGGCGGCTCGATGGAGATCGCCAGCACCACGTCGCGCGTCAGCTGTCCGCGACGGTCGGACGCCACCGTCAACCGCGGTCCCGCACCCTCCGACAGGACGCCGAGCGAGCGCGGCACGCCGTCGCCGCCGATCGCCCACAGCTCGGCCGCGCGCCGCGCCGGCACGTCGATCGCGCCCGCCAGGCGGACCAGGCCCGTGCCGGGCTCGAACACCGCCGCGACGGGCTTGGCGCCGCGGGGAGCCGTTCCCTCCGCGGGGCTCAGTACCGCCACCAGCGGCGCCGGCGCGGCCGCGGGGATGGGCTGCGACACGGGCGGCGCCGGATCGGGGCGGAGCAGCAGCAGGCCGAACAAACCCGCCGCGATCGCGGACGCGGCCGCCGCCGCGGCGCGCCAGCGGCGGACCAGCGTCACCGGCTCCGCGCCGCCGGCGGGACGGGGATCCGCGGCGTCCAGGACCCGCGCCTCCAGCGCCTCGCCCACCGCGGCCTCCGGCCATTCGCGGAACAGCGTCGCCAGGTGCGCGCGCCACCGGTCCACCTCCCGCGCGAAGTCGCGGTCGGCGATGACGAGCCGGAGCGCCGCCGCGCGCTCCTCGCCCTCGAGCACGCCCAGCGCCAGCTCGCCGGCCAGAACGGACCGGTCCTCAGGCGTCATCGTCGAGGCAGTCCTTGAGGCGGATCAGACCCCGCCGGATCCAGCTCTTCATGGTGCCCGCGGGCACGCCGCGCAGGGTGGCCAGCTCGGTGTAGCTGTGCCCCTGGAAAAAGGCGGTCCGGATCGCGTCGCGCTGCCGATCCTCCAGCTCGTCGAGGCAGAGATGCAGCCGCCGGTCGTCCTCGCCCGCGACCAGCAGCTCGGGCGCGGACGCGCCGGTGTCGGGAACGTCCGCCGCCTCCTCGACGCCCGCCAGCTCGCGGGGCCCGCGCGCGCGCCGCCAGTCGATCGCCCGGTTGCGCGCGATCGTCGCCAGCCAGGTGATCGGGCTGGCGCGGCCGGGCTCGAACGCCCCTGCGCGCTTCCAGACGAGTAGATAGACTTCCTGCAACACGTCCTCCGCGGCCTCGCGCTCGCCGCAGATACGCAGGCAGATGCCGAACAGCTTCGCGGAGGTCAGGCGGTAGAGCCGCTGGAACGCCGACCGGTCGTCCTGACCGGTGCGCACGATCGCCTCCACCAGCCGCGCGCGGGCCTCCGTCTGGTCGGTGTTGAAGGCCTGCACGGGCGGAACGCTAGCCGCCCCGACCGTCATCGGCAATCTTTGATCCTGATCCAGGTGAACCCATGCATCCAATCGCGTCGACGTTCGTATCGGCTCAGGGTCGTCTCCGCCCGTCCGGGTGGTCCGCGGCCTTTTGCCCGATGGTTCAGGGAGCGGAGCGGATGACGAAAACGGCGGAATTCATCGACGTGCTCGACGCGCGCGTCGAACGGCGCAACGAGCGTCGCGATTTCTTCAAGGCGGCGCTCGGCGCTGCCGCGGTAGCAGGCGCGGGCGCTACTGCGCTCACTTGGACCAGCCCGGCGGGGGCGCAGACCGCGCCGTCGGACGCCGACATCCTCAACTTCGCGCTCCAGCTCGAGTATCTCGAAGCCCAGTTCTACAGCTTCGCCGCCTTCGGCACCGGCCTGCCGAACGACCAGCTGACGGGCACGGGCACGCAAGGGGCCGTGCGCGGCGGGCGCCAGGTGACCTTCACCGATCCCCTCGTCGCGCAATACGCTCGCGAGATCGCGCAGGACGAGATCGCGCACGTGCGTTTCCTGCGGCAAGCGCTGGGCGCCGCCGCGGTGGCGCAGCCGACCGTCGACATCGACGTGACGCCGACCTCCGCCTTCTCCAACGCCGCGCGCGCGGCGGGGCTGATCGGCGCGGGCCAGACGTTCGACGTCTACGCCAACGACGAGAACTTCCTGCTCGGCGCGTTCATCTTCGAGGACGTCGGCGTCACCGCCTACAAGGGCGCGGCCCCGGCCATCCGCAACCCCGACATCCTGGAGGCGGCCGCCGGCATCCTCGCGGTCGAGGCTTACCACGCCGGCGAAATCCGCACCG
>DASVSW010000050.1:0-4813 GCA_036387895.1 Sphingomonas sp. | reverse complement strand
GGGTACAGCCAGGCGGACGTCGACACGAACTTCGCGGGCATGATCAACGCGTTCAAGTACGGCGCCCCCCCGCATGGTGGCTCCGCGCCGGGGATCGACCGCATGGTGATGCTGCTCGCGGGCGAGCCCAACATCCGCGAGGTGGTGCTGTTCCCGATGAACCAGCGCGCCGAGGACCTGATGATGGGCGCGCCGAGCCAGGTCAGCGCGAAGCAGCTCCGCGAGCTGAACATCCGCATCGCGGACGGCGTCGGCAAGGAGGTGACCAAGGCGGTCGCGCCCTGATCCGTCTCCCTTTGGGAGAGGGAGGGAGCCGACGAAGTCGGCGGAAAGGTGACGGTGATCGAGCCGGGTGACGATGCGGCGTCACCCTCACCCCGCGCCGCTGCGCGGCTTGCCCCTCTCCCAGCGGGAGAGGGGTAGGTCAGCCCCTTGCCCCGCCCGGTTAACCACGCCAACACGGCCGGCGGGGTAGGGGAAGCGCGCATGAAGGGGGATCACGTCACGCCGGCGTCGCCGACGCCGCTCGCGCGCAGGCTGGGTCTGCTCGGCGTGCTGTTCTTGACGCTGTCGGTGACGACGCCCGCTTCCTCGGTTTTCGTGATCCTGCCCGGCATGCTTCAGGTGGCCGGGACGGGCGCGCTCTGGTCGATGCTGATCGCCGGCGTCGTCTGCGTCGCCACCGCGCTCATCTACGCCGAGCTGTCGTCGGCCTGGCCCGTCGCGGGCGGCGAGTATGTCGCCGTCGCGCATACGCTGGGGCCGGCGGCGGGGTTCGTCATGCTCGGCGTCAACCTCGTCAACAACCTCCTGTTCGTCCCTGTGGTGGCGTTGGGCGTGAGCGCGGTGCTCGGCGCGGTGCTGCCCGGCTTGCCCGCCGTCCCCGTCGCGATCGCGGTGGTGGTCCTGTCGGCGCTGGTCGCGGTGCTCGACATCCGCCTCAACGCCCTGGTCACGGGTGTCTTCCTCGCGATCGAGGTGCTGGCGCTCCTGGCCGTCGCGGCGCTGGGCTTCGCCGATCCCGTCCGCGGGCTGGGCTCGCTGCTGCTCGACCCCGTCGCGGTCGGCGAGGCGGGGCTCGTCCCCGTCACCGCCGCCGGCGTGGGGCTGGCGACCACCATCGCGATCTTCGCGCTCAACGGCTACGGTTCGGCGGTTTATTTCGGCGAGGAGATGCACGAGGCGCCGAACCGGATCGCACGCGCGATCCTGCTGGCGCTCGTCCTGACGCTGCTGCTCGAAGCCGTGCCGCTCGTGGCGGCCCTGGTCGGCGCGCCCGACCTCCTCGCGCTCCTCGCCAGCGACGACCCGTTCGGGTCGCTGGTCGCGGCACGGGGCGGGAGCGCGCTGGCGGACTGGGTAGCGGTCGGGGTGGTGATCGCGATCGTCAATTCGGTGATCGCCTGGATCGTCGCTTGCGCCCGCTTCCTCTACTCCAGCGCGCGCGACCGGTGCTGGGGCCGACCGGTCGACGCGTGGCTCGTGGCCGTGCACCCGCGCTTCGGCTCGCCCTGGCTGGGCACGCTGATCGTGGGCGCCGCGGGCGTCGCCTGCTGCTTCCTGCCGCTCCGCCTCCTCCTGATCCTGAGCGGCACGGGGCTCCTCGCCATCTACGCCGGCATCGCGCTGGCGACGATCGCCGGACGGCGGACCGGACGGTCGGCGCACGCGCCCTACCGCATGCCGCTCTACCCGTTGGCGCCCGCGCTGACGCTGCTGGCGATCGGCTATGTCGCCTGGGAGAGCTGGTGGGACCTGGACGAGGGCCGCCCCGCGCTCCTCGCCACCGCCGCTCAGATCGCGGCGGCCTACGCCTATTACCGGCTGGTCCTGCGCCGTCGCGGCGAGTGGACGGTGCGGTCGCCCGCCTGACGGGCTGTCCTACAGGCCGCGGGTTCGCTACGCCCTGAACTGAGGACGGCCAAGGCGCGGACGGACCATGCTCACGCCTATACGTCCGTAAACTTGTTCAGGTTCGGAGAGGTGGATGCGCGCATGGTGGCTGGGGCTGGCGACGGCTTGGGTGGGGACCGCGGCGATGGCCGCTGACGAGGTTCCGGCCAAGCCCGGCGACCTGACGCTGAAGCGAGTCTTCGCGAGCCCCGATCTGTCCGGTCAGCAGCCGCGGCTGTTGAAGCTGTCGCCCGACGGGACGCTGCTGACGTCGCTGCGCCCGCGTCCGGACGAGAAGGAACGCTTCGACCTCTGGGCGCGCAACACGCGCACCGGCGCCGAGCGCATGCTGGTCGATTCGAAGCGCGTCGGCTCGGGCGCGGAGCTGTCGGAGGCCGAGAAGATGCAGCGCGAGCGCGCGCGCATCGGCGGCCAGACGGGCATCGTCGCCTATGACTGGTCGCCCGACGGCCGGACGATTCTGGTCCCGCTCGACGGCGACCTGTTCCTGGCGGGCCTGGACGGGACGACCCGCCGCCTGACGGAGACGCCCGAAGGCGAGCTCAACCCGGTCGTCTCGCCGCGCGGCGGGTTCGTCAGCTTCGTGCGGGACCAGAACCTGTTCGTCCAGCCGCTTGCCGACGGACCCGCGCGGGCGCTGACGACGGAGGGCGGCGGGACCGTGCATTTCGGCGAGGCCGAGTTCGTGGCGCAGGAGGAGATGGATCGGCGCACCGGCTACTGGTGGTCGCCCGACGAACGCTTCGTCGCGGTCGAGCGCTTCGACGAAGCCCCGGTCAAGGTCGCCGTCCGCGCCGCGATCGGCGCGAACGGGACCAAGACCTTCGAGCAGCGCTACCCGGCCGCCGGCACGCCCAACGTGCTCGTCGATCTCTACGTCATGCGGCCCGACGGCTCGGGCGCGGTCAAGGTCGATCTGGGGTCGGATCGCGACATCTACCTCGCGCGCGTGAAGTGGACGCCCGACGGCTCGGCGCTGCTGGTCCAGCGCCAGAACCGCGAGCAGACGGTGCTCGACGTGCTGAGCGTCGATCCTGCGACCGGCAGATCGACGACGCTCTTCACCGAGCGCGCGGCTGCGAAAAGCTGGATCAACCTCTCGAACGTCCTCCAGGTGCTGAAGGACGGCAGCATGCTCTGGTGGTCCGAGCGCGACGGCCACGGCCACCTCTACCGCGTCGCCAGGGGCAAGTGGACGCAGCTGACCAGGGGGCCGTGGGAGGTCGCCGATCTGGTCGGCGTCGATGAAGCCCGCGGCAAGCTGTATTTCACCGGCAACAAGGACGGCGTGCTCGAACGCCACCTGTACAGCATCGACCTCGCGCGGCCCGCCACCGTCACCCGGCTGACCGAGGCCGGCTGGTGGAACGGTGCGACCGCCGACGGGACGGCAAGCCGCTTCATCATCACGCGCTCGAACCCGGCCCAGCCGACGCAGGTCTACCTCGCCGACGCGGCGGGCAAGCGCGTCGCGTGGATCAACGAGAATGCGCTGAAGCCCGGCCACCCCTATTACCCCTATATCGCCAGCCACCGGCAGGCGCGCTTCGGCGAGCTGAAGACCGATGACGGCGCCACGCTGCACTGGGAGATGCTCACGCCCACGATCGAGCCCGGCAAGCGCTATCCGGTGTTCTTCGAACATTACGGCGGGCCGCACAGCCAGACGGTCAGCCGCAACTGGGGCAGTGCGCTGCACCAGTATCTCGTCGATCGCGGGTATATCGTGTTCCAGCTCGACAATCGCGGCGCGCCCAACCGCGGCAAGGCGTTCGAGGACGCGATCTATCGCGCGATGGGCAGCGTCGAGGTGCGCGACCAGCTCGCCGGCGCACGCTATCTCAAGAGCCTCGATTTCGTCGATCCCAGGCGGATCGCGACCTATGGCTGGTCCTATGGCGGGTACATGACGCTCAAGATGCTCGAGGCCAATCCGGGCGTCTATGCCGCCGGCATCGCCGGCGCGCCGGTGACGAAGTGGGAACTCTACGACACCCACTATACCGAACGCTACATGGGCGACCCGAAGAAGGACGCGAAGGCCTATGCGGCGTCGGGCGCGATCGCCGATGCGCCGCGGATCGAGGATCCGCTGCTGCTGATCCACGGCATGAGCGACGACAATGTCGTGCTCGACAATTCGACCGCGTTCGCCGCGAAGATGCAGGCCGAGAACGTGCCGTTCGAGATGATGCTCTATCCCGGCAAGACGCACTCGGCGGGCCGTGACATCCACGTGTGGACGACGATCCTGAACTTCCTCGACCGGACGGTGGGAAAGTAGCGGCCGGGCCGCTCAGAGCTTGGGCAGTGTGACGCCGCGCTGGTGCATGTATTTGCCCGCGCGGTCGGCGTAGCTCGTCTCGCACGGCTCGTTGCCCTGCAGGAACAGGAACTGGCACGCGCCCTCATTGGCATAGATCTTGGCCGGCAGCGGCGTGGTGTTCGAGAACTCGAGCGTCACATGCCCCTCCCATTCGGGTTCGAGCGGGGTCACGTTGACGATGATGCCGCAGCGCGCATAGGTCGACTTGCCGAGGCAGATGACGAGCACATCGCGTGGCACGCGGAAATATTCGACCGTGCGGGCGAGCGCGAAGCTGTTGGGCGGGATGATGCAGCAGTCGGTCTTGCGATCGACGAAGCTGTTGGCGGCAAAGTCCTTCGGATCGACCACCGCGGAATCGATGTTGGTGAAAATCTTGAACTCGTCGGCGACCCGCGCGTCATAGCCGTAGGACGACAGGCCATAGCTGATGCAGCCCTCGCGCCGCTGCGCCTCGACGAACGGCTCGATCATGCCGTGTTCGAGCGCCTGCTCGCGAATCCAGCGGTCGGATAGGATCGACATCGTAGCTCCCAGATTTCGGCAGATGCTTAGGCGGAAGCGCCCGCTCAA
>DASVSW010000049.1:0-3163 GCA_036387895.1 Sphingomonas sp. | reverse complement strand
CGCGCTGGTCTTGCCGACCGAACCGGTGACGCCGACCACCTTGGCGGCGCTCCGGTCGCGACCCGCGCGGCCAAGCGCCTGCAACGCCGCGAAGCCGTCGGCGACGCGGACGTGCGGACCGTCGCACGGGCCGGAGACGATCGCCCCGGCCGCCCCTTGCGCGAAGGCCCCGTCCAGAAAACGGTGCCCGTCCGTGACCTCTCCCTGCATGGCCACGAACAGATCACCCGGCCCGACCTCACGCGAATCGAATGCGACGCCGTCGACCTCGAACTCCTGGGACGCCGTTCCTCCGGTCGCTTCCGCGATCTCGGCGGACGTCCACAGGCTCACCGTGCGCCCTCGAGACGGGGCAACGGCCGCGGGGACAGCTGCCCCGCCCCGAACTTCAACCCCAGCTTGGGCCGCTTGGTCTGCCCGTCCTCCGACGGGTACTGCTTCCTACGCTCACTCACGCTCATGCCGCACACTCCCGGGCCACGCCCACGTCGTCAAAGGGCAGGACGAGGTCGCCCACGATCTGCCCCTGCTCATGCCCCTTTCCCGCCACCAGCACGATATCGGCCGGTCCCGCTTCCCCGATCGCCGCCGCGATGGCCTCGCGACGGTCCCCGATCTCCAGGGCGTCCGGGACGCCCTCGAGCAACATCCGGCGAATCCCCGCCGGGTCCTCGGAACGCGGGTTGTCGTCGGTGACGATCACCCGGTCCGCTTGAGCTTTCGCTACCGCGCCCATTTCGGCGCGCTTGCCCTGGTCGCGGTCGCCGCCCGCGCCGAACACCAGGATCAGCCGCCCGCCCGCGTGCGGCTTCAAGGCCGCGATCGCCGCCTCCAGCGCGTCGGGCGTATGGGCGTAGTCGACGTAGACGGGCGCCCCCGTCCGCGAAATGACCGCGCGCTCCAAACGCCCACGCACCGGTTGCAGCCGGCCAAGCGCCTGTAACGTCGCGGTCACCCCCCCTCCGGAACCGATCACCAGTCCCGCCGCAACCAGCGCGTTCGCAGCCTGATAGGCCCCGATCAGCGGCAGGTTGACCTTGTGCGTCGCGCCTTCGGCGTCGACGATTAGCGTTTGCCCCAACAGCGTCGGCGTGCGTGCCACGAGCCGCAGCGTCTCGCCCTTCTCGCCGACGGTCATCACCCGGACGCCGCGCGCGCGGGCCGCCTCGACCGCCTTCGACGACACCGGATCGTCCGCCCAGACGACCGCGGTCCCGTCGGCCGACAGCACGTCGGTGAACAGGCGCAGCTTGGCCGCGAGATACGCCTCCATCGTGCCGTGGTAATCGAGATGGTCCCGGCTGAAATTCGTGAACGCCGCCGCCGTCACCGGCAGACCCTCGGTGCGGTACTGGTCCAGCCCGTGGCTCGACGCTTCGAAGGCGAGATGCGTGACGCCTTCGCGCGCCAGCCCCGCGACGTTGGACAGGAACGTCACGACGTCGGGGGTCGTCAGCCCGGTCGTCACCCGCTCGTCGGCGGTGGTGACGCCCAGCGTGCCGATGGACGCGGCATGGTGGCCCGCCATGCGCCACAGCTGGCGCGTCATCTCGACGGTGGAGGTCTTGCCGTTGGTGCCCGTCACCGCGACGGCCGTCTTCGGGAAAGGCGCGAAGAAGCGGGCGGCGAGCTCGGCGAAGCGGGCGCGCGGGCTCGGATGGGCGATGTGGACCGCTCCGTCGACCTGGGCCTCCGGGCGCGCGACCACGGCGACCGCGCCGCCGTCCACCGCCGCCGGGATGAAGTCCTCGCCGTCGAAGCGCTGGCCGGCGAAGGCGCCGAACACGGTCCCGGGCGCGACCTTGCGATGATCGATCGCGAAGCCGGTCACCGGCTCCGCGCGATCGTCGCCCAGGAGAGCGCCCAGCCGCATCAGTGCCCGGCCTTCTCGCCCGGCGCGCGCCAGAGCAGCGGCATGACGACGGACTGGTCGACGTCGCGCTGGTCGTCGGGGATGACGCCCAGCAGCGACCCGGTCCGCGAGATCACCCGGCTGACGACCGGGGCCGCGGTGTAGGCGGCGGTGGTCTGGAACTGGTTCGCTTCTACGCGCTTGGGGCTGTCCATCAACGCGATCACGACATAGCGCGGCGCGTCCATCGGAAAGGCGGCCGCGAACGTCGAGACGTTGGCGTTCGACGCGTAGCCGCCGCCCTGCGCCACCTCGGCGGTGCCCGTCTTGCCGCCGACGCGGTAGCCCGGAGCCTCGCCCTTCTTGCCGGTGCCTTCCTGGACGATGAGGCGCATCATCTGCCGCATCCGGTGCGACGTCGCCTCGCTGATGACCCGGCGGCCCTTGGGCGCGCGGCCCGGCTCGACCTTCAGCAGCGTCGAGGGCCGCCAGACGCCGCCGTTGATCATCGCGGCGTAGGCGCTGGCGAGGTGGAGCGGCGTCACCGCGATGCCGTGACCATAAGCCGTGGTCATGGTGGTGGTCCGCGCCCAGAAGCCCGGCCACAACGGCCGGCCCTTCTCGCGCAGCTCGACGTCGGGCTTGGTATCGAAGCCCAAGCGCCGGAACATCGCCTGCATCCGCTGCGGCCCGATCTCGTCGGCCATGCGCGCGGTGGCGATGTTGGACGAATGGACCAGCGTCTCCGGGATGTTCATCCACCGGTTCTGCGCGTGGTCGTCCTTGATGCGGAAACGGCCGACCTGGAGCGGCGCGGTCGCGTCGAAGCGGCGCGACAGGCTGGCGACGCCCGTCTCCAGCGCGACGGCGGCGGTCAGCACCTTGAACGTCGAGCCCAGCTCGTAGACCGACTGGACGGTGTTGTTGCGCAGCTCCTCGGTGCCCGCCATGCCCACGCGGTTGGGGTTGAACACCGGCAAAGACACCATGGACACGATCTCGCCCGTGTCGACGTCGAGCACGAGCCCCGCGGCGCCGCGCGCCTGCATCGACAGCATGGCGCGGCTGAGCTCGCTCTCCATCGCGGCCTGGACGCGCATGTCGATCGACAGCGCAGCGGGGCGGCCGTTCAGCGCCGGGTTGGTCAGCTGCTCGTCGAGGACGCGCTCCATGCCCGACATGCCCTTGCCGTCGGTCGACAGGAAGCCGAGCGCGTGCGCGGCCATCGTCGACTGCGGGTAGAGGCGCTGCGTCTCGCGCTCGAAGACGATCGCGGGCTCGCCGATCGCGTTCACCGCCTCGACGAGCGCG
>DASVSW010000048.1:0-12900 GCA_036387895.1 Sphingomonas sp. | reverse complement strand
CGTTAAGAGCTGAGGCTCGGGGGCGGCTCGCCGCACCCTGCTGGATGAGCCACCCCCGCGTAGGCGGGGGTCCATAGACTCCACAGCTGGCAGTTTATAGACCCCCGCCTGCGCGGGGGTTGCTGAATGGTCGGCAGTGGCATGGGAGAGGGGAGCCGATGGCAGCCAACGACGATCTCGCCGCGCTCATCCGCACGATCCCCGACTTCCCCAAGCCGGGCATCCAGTTCCGCGACATCACGACGCTGCTCCTCGATCGCGGCGGTCTTCGCACCGCGGTCGAGCGGCTGGCGGCGTCGACCCGGGGTCCCGTCGACCTCGTCGCCGGGATCGAGGCGAGGGGCTTCCTGTTCGCCGCCGCGCTCGCCATCCCGCTCGGGGCGGGCGTCCTCCTCATCCGCAAGGACGGCAAGCTGCCCGGCGTCACCATCGCCGAGGAATACGCCCTCGAATACGGCGAGGACCGGATCGCCATGCACGCCGACGCCTGCGCGCCCGGCGCGCGGGTGCTGCTGATCGACGACCTGATCGCCACCGGCGGCACGGCCCGCGCCGCCGTCCGCCTGCTCCGCCGCGCAGGCGCGGTCGTCGAACAGGCGCGGTTCCTAGTCGACCTGCCCGACCTGGGCGGGGCCGATCGCCTCCGCGCCGACGGGGTCGAGGTTCAGGCCTTGGTCAGCTTTCCGGGCGCTTAACGATCCCATCGGGAACCGGCGGCGAGCCGTGCGTGTTCCGCGACTGTTCGCGGGCGCGTCTTTGCCCTGCGTCCCTTGTACGGGAGAGTGGACATGAAGCGATTGGCGATCACCCTCACCGCGATTGCGGCGGGTCTGGGCTTGTCGGGCTGCACCGACGGCTACGGCTATAGCGGCGTCGGCTTGGGCTACGGGTCCGGCCTTTACGGCGCCGGGTTCAACCAGTTCGGCGGCGGCTACTACGACGATTTCGGTTACGGGCTGGCCGGGTATCAGGCGGGCTTCGGCGGCTGGTACAACGACTTCTACTATCCCGGCTCGGGCGTCTACGTGTACGACCGCAATCGCCGGCCTTACCGCTGGAACGGCGATCAGCAGCGCTACTTCCAGAACCGGCGCAACTTCGCGGGTACGCGCGGGCTGAACCGGAACAATTACGCCTATCCCGGCGGTCGTCGCGAGTATCGTGAGGACCGGCGCGAAGTGCGCGAGAACTTCCGCGACTATCGCGGCGACGTGCGCCAGGACCGCCGCGACTTCCGGACGGAGCGCCGCGCGGACCGTCAGGCGTTCCAGTCGGGCCAGCTCACCCGTGAGCAGTTCCGCGCCGAAAGGCGCCAGAACCGAGGCGAATTCCGCGGTGACGTGCGGCAGGAGCGGCAGCAGCTCCGCCGTCAGAACCGGCGCGACATCCGGCGCTGAGTCTCGTGTGGCGGGTCCGCGCGGGTCGCTGAACCGTCGGACTCGTCAGCAGCAGGAGCGAGGCGCATTCGTCAGGACGGATGCGCCCCTGCTTCGACGGTAGCGGTCGGCCGGGTGGCCGTCAGGTGCGTCGAGATGAACGTCATCACGGGCGCGCCGTCCTGATTGAACACGGTCATGCGGCTCTTCGAGATGCCCATCTCGGGCCGGCTCTGCGACGCGCGCTTCTCCAGCACCTCCGTCTCGCAGGACAGCGTATCGCCGGGATGGACGGGCCGGAGCCAGCGTAGCTCGTCGATGCCCGGCGATTCGACACCGGCGACCTGCTGCTCCTGCAGGTTGGCCACGATCATCGACATGGTCATCGCGCAGGTGTGCCAGCCGCTGGCCGACAGGCGCCCGAAATGGGTCCGCGCAGCCTGCTCGTCGGACAGGTGGAAGGGCTGGGGATCGTACCGCCCCGCGAACTCCACCACCTCTTCGCGCGTGACCCGGTACGCGCCGAAGCGCTGGATCGCGCCGACCTCGACATCCTCGAAATACAGCATGGCCCCTCCTAGCGTCGCAGCGCAGCTTCGACCGGCGCGAGCGTCCCGTCCAGCCCCTGCGCCTGCGGTAGCCCGATCAGCTCGCGGAGCAGGGACGCCACCGCCGTGTTGTCGAACACGGGCAGCGTCACGCCCGCCCGGAAAGCAGGGCCGTTCGCGATGAACAGGGCGCGCATCTCCGGCGCGTCGTTGTCGTATCCATGGTTGCCGCCGGTCATCGGCTTGGCGGGCGCCGTCTTCGCGATCGTCCAACTCGTCTGCGCCAGGCAGAGGTACGGCGGCACACGCGGGTGCTTGCCGTAGCGCAGACGCGCCGGGATCTCGGCTTTGCGCCAGCACTCCATGCGCGGGTGCGGCCGGAGCAGCGCCCGTTCCAGCGCCGCTGCGCGACCCGGCACTGGCGCGAACGTCGCGTAAGGCCCCGCTTCGACCACGCGATAATCCGCCGGGTCGGCGACCTTGTCGATCGCGATGGTCCGCTCCGTCGAGGTCGCCGCCATGCCGTGGTCGGCGGTGATGACGAGGTTCGCCGGCTGGCCCAGCGCGGCCAGCTCGGCCACGAGCCGCCCGATCGACCGGTCCACCTCGGCCACCGCGTCCGTGGTGCCCTTCGCGTCCGGCCCGAACTGATGTCCCGCCGTGTCCACCGCCTCGAAGTAGAGCGTCAGCAGCCCCGGCCGCGTCGCCGCCGGCCGGCGCAGCAGGTCGACGACCGCGTCGACGCGCTGCGCCTCGGTCACCGGCTCGGCGTATTGCTGCCAGCTGGACGGGCGCGCGCCGCCTTCCACCTTGTGCGGCCAGTCCGACGCCTTCACGCCGCCCCAGCCGACATTTGAGCCGGGCCAGAACACCGTCCCCGTCCTGATCCCGGCCTTCTCCGCCGTCACCCAGATCGGCTCGGCCTCGTTCCACCAGAAGGGGTCGTCGGACGCCATGGTGAACACCTCGCCGGGGCGGCGCGCGTCCTCCATCGTGTTCGCCACGATCCCGTGCCGGTCGGGCGTGAGGCCGGTCACGAGCGTCCAGTGGTTCGGGAAGGTCTTGGACGGGAAACTCGGCCGCATCGGCCCCGACGCGCCCTCCGCCGCCAGGCGCGACAGCTCGGGCGTGACCCCGCGCTCGAGGTAATCGGGTCGGAACCCGTCGATCGACACCAGGATCGTGACGGGCGCGCGCGTTTCGGCGACCTGCGGTCGGGCGGGCCCGGCCGACGGCGCGGTCGCGCAAGACCACAAGGCGAGCGACAGGACGGACAGGAGGAGGGGCGTGCGCATGATGCGGCTCTGGCGACGTGATGGGACGGTCGGATGACAGGCGGCGATGAGGACGGGGCGTCGCCCTACTACTTTCCTTACGCGTTCGAGGGCGAGGTGGTCCACCACGACCTGGGGACGATGCGCTACACCGCGATCTTCCTGCCGGCCGATCTGGCGGCCGAGCTCCCGTTCGACGTGAACCCGCGGCTGCGCGCGACGGGCGAGGTGAACGACGTCGCCTTCGCCGCCGCGTGGCAGCCGAGCCGCGGGCGCTGGTACATGATGCTGTCGAAAAAGCTGCTGCGCGAGGCGGGGCTGTCGGTCGGCGACATGGCGGAGGTGCGCTTCCGCGTCGAGCCGGCCGACAGCGTCGACGAGCAACCCGACATCGCCCGCGCGCTCGCCGCCGACCCGGCGCTCGCGACGGCATGGGACTCGCTCACCCCGGGCCGCCGACGCGGATGGACGCACCGCGTCGCGTCGGCGACGGGCGCCGCGACCCGGCTAAAGCGCGTCGCCGAGCTGACGGCCGCGCTGTCCGGCGGTCCCGACCCGTTCACACGACGCGGCTGACGCCGTTCAGACGTTAAAGCGGAACAGCATTACATCGCCGTCCTGGACGACATATTCCTTGCCCTCCTGGCGCAGCTTGCCGGCGTCGCGCGCGCCCGCCTCGCCGCCGAGCGCGACATAGTCGTCGTACGCGATCGTCTCCGCGCGGATGAAGCCGCGTTCGAAGTCGCTATGGATCTGCCCCGCCGCCTGCGGCGCCTTGGCGCCGACCTCGACGGTCCAGGCGCGCGCTTCCTTCGGCCCCACGGTGAAGAAGGTGAGGAGGTGCAGGAGCTCGTACCCCGCCCGGATCACGCGGGCGAGGCCGGTCTCCGTCAGCCCCAGCTCGCCCAGGAACTCGCCCCGATCCTCTGCGGGCATGGTCGCGATCTCCGCCTCGATCGCGGCCGATACGACCACGGCCTGCGCGCCCTCGGCCGCCGCCTTGGCGAAGACGCGCGCGCTGTGCTCGTTGCCCTCCGCCGCTTGCGCCTCGCCGACGTTGCAGACGTAGAGCACGGGCTTGGCGGTCAGCAGCTGCGCCTGCGCGAACAGCCGCGCCTCCTCGACGTCCTTCGGCTTGGTCAGCCGCGCCGGCTTGCCCTCGCGCAGCAGATCGAGCGCCTGGCCCAGCACCGAGGCCGCGACCTTGGCCTCCTTGTCGCCCTGCTGCCCCTTCTTCACGAAATTGGGGACGCGCTTCTCCAGGCTCTCCAGATCGGCGAGCATCAGCTCGGTCTCGACCGTCTCGGCGTCCGCCACGGGATCGACCTTGCCCTCGACGTGCGTCACGTCGCCGTCCTCGAAGCAGCGCAGCACATGGACGATCGCGTCCACCTCGCGGATGTTGCCCAGGAACTGGTTGCCCAGGCCCTCGCCCTTGGACGCGCCTCGGACCAGGCCCGCGATGTCGACGAAGCCGAGCTGCGTCTCGATTACCTTGGCCGATTTCGCGATCGCGGCCAGCCGCGAGAGGCGCTCGTCGGGGACGGCGACGTTGCCGACGTTCGGCTCGATGGTGCAGAACGGGTAATTGGCCGCCTGCGCCGCCGCCGTCTCGGTGAGCGCGTTGAAAAGCGTCGACTTGCCGACGTTCGGCAGCCCGACGATGCCGCAGCGGAAACCCATGAAGAACTCCGGATGATGGGCCCGCGACGAAAGCGGCGGGCCGGAACGCGGGCGCTTTGCCCGCCTCGGCGGCGAAGGGCAACCTCGCCGCCGCCTCCCGCGTTGGTCGGGGCGCATGGCAGAAGGATGTGAGCGACTTGGCCGACCCGTTCGAAGACGCCGGAACCACCGTCGAGAAGGTCGACGTCGCCGTGACGGAGGCGGTGGCGGAGCAGGCGCGGCGTCCTTGGGTGAAGGTGCTGGGGCAGCTCAGCGAGGTCGCCGACCAGCCCCCGATGCGCGTGCTGACGCTCGGGACGGCCGCGGTCGGGCTGGCGCTCCGCGACCCCAGGCTGACGCGGGCGGGCCTGCGCATGTTCGCCGCCCACACGCTCGCCACCTGGACCAAGACGGCGATCAAGCGCCGGGTCGACCGCACGCGGCCCGACGTGGCGCTCGAGGACCGCTACCGCATGGAGCGCGGCGGCAGCCACGAGCACGGCCTGTCCTCCTTCCCGTCCGGCCACACGGCCGGCGCGCTGGCGGTCACCCAGGCGCTGGCTCGCGACTATCCCGGGAGCCGCGCGGCGGGGCTCGCCTTCTCCGCCTGGGCGGGTGCCATGCAGGTGCCGCGCTGCAAGCATTTCGTCAGCGACATCGCGGCGGGCGCGCTGGTCGGCTGGGCGGCGGAGGCGATCAGTTCCCGCCTCTTCGACCGGGCGGAGAGGGCGCTCGCGGGCTGAGATTGGGACCATTTGACCGGCGTTCGCCATCGTATCAGCTTCGCCAGGCGGAAGTGGCACGTCCATGCGGTTCACCATCGCGGTCTGCGCGCTGATCGCGTCCGGCTCGGCGTCGGCGCAGATGCGCTCGGACGCCGACGTCGTCGTCATCGGCGAGCGGCTCACGCCCGATCAGATCGAGCGCGAGACGGCCGAGTTCATCAAACGGGTCGGCGTCGCATCCGGCCACACGCCGGCGGCGCGCTGGACGACCCCCGTCTACCCGCAGGTGCTGGGCCTCGCCCCGGAACACGCACCGATCGTGGAGGCGAAGATCCGCGAGGTCGCCAAGGAGGTCGGCGTCGGCTTGGCCCGCCCGGACTGTCGACGCGGCAACCTCACCGTCAGCTTCGTCCAGGACGCCGGCGGAGTCGTCCGGGCGATCGCGCGGAAAGCGCCGGGCAACCTTGACCAGACACGGGGGGCGGCGCGAGACGCGCTGATGGACCCCGCGCGTCCGATCCGCTGGTGGTACAAGACCGGCGTGTCCGGCGACGGCGGCATGGCGCAGATGTCCGCCGCGCCGCCCTGGGTGAGGGGCGGCATCTCCCCCGGCGCTCCGCTTCCGCAGAACGCGGACTCCACCTTCCTGCAGGAGTACGGAAGCAGCATCATCAGCAGTAAGGCGAAGCGCGGCCTGCTCTCGGCCAGCGTCGTCGTCGACGCGGATCGCGCCGAGGGGCTGCCGCTCGACACGGTCGCGAGCTACGCCGCGCTCGTCGGTCTCGCGGAGATCCGGCCCCATGATCCGCCGCCGCCGGGCTCGATCCTGGCGACGGCGACGCTGAAGCCGGTTCACCCGACCGCGCGCGACCTCGCCTTCCTGCGCGCGCTGTACAGGCTGCCGCTCGACCGGGTGGCGCGGGTCCACCGCGGCGGGCTCCTCCGCGCCATGGTGGCGGCGGAGGTCGGCGCGAAGGGAGAGGCCGGCGCCCGCGATCAGCGGTAGTTGAAGCTGATGCTGATCCGTTCGCCCTTGCCGGCGTGCGGCATCACTTCGTGGCGTAGCCAGCTCTCCCACAGGAGCACGTCGCCGAGGGCGGGCGCGATCGTCTGGAACGTGCGCAGATCCGTCGGCGCGTCCGGGTCGCGGGGCGGGGCGGCCATCAGCATGGGCAGCCGCGGGTCCTCGAAGCGGATCGCGCCCGATCCCGGCGGGAGCGCGACGTAGAGCGTCCCCGACACCGCGCTGTGCGGGTGGATGTGCCCCGAATGGTGCCCGCCGGGCCGCAACAGGTTGACCCACAGGCTGTCGAGCTTGAGCCGCCGGCCGCCGAGATCGAAGCCGCACTCGGCCGCGAACGACGCGACGTGGCGGTCGAGCCGGCGCTTCAGGTCCGCGAAGGCCGGGTCGCGCTGAGGCAGGTCGTCGAGCGACGCGTAGGAGGTGTAGCCTCGGTACCCGTGCGCCTTGGACCAGCGCCGTCCGGCCGCGTCGTCCTCCGCCAGCGCGCGCACCGAGCGCTCCAGCTCGGCGACCAGCGCCTCGTCGCCGAGCGGCGCCTGGTGGAGCAGGGTGGGGAAGAGGCGACGGACCGTCATGCCGGCCGCTGAAGCATGCGGCGGGTAGGGGCGCAACCGCTCTCCCGCCCCCGTCGCGCGTCTCAGCCGTGCGCAGCGACCCGCATCATCGCGGCGAGCACCGCGCCGGCCGCGCGCGGCTCGACGAAGCCGGCCAACGCTGCCTTGGCCTGCGCCAGCCGGTCCGCGCGGACCAGCTTCCACAAGCCCAGCCATACGGCCTCGGTCTCGGACACGGTGGAATGGCAGGGGCGCTGGAACACCAGCGTGTCGGTCGACGCCTCGTCCAGCGCCCGCATCGCCGCGTCGAACGCGTCCGACGCGTCGCCCAGCCCCTGCGCCGCCGCCGGGCTGCCCGCGCCGGCCATCGTCAACTGATGCACCCAAGCGCGCGTCGCGCCGAGCAGTCGACGCTCGGCGGCGGGAAGGTCGGCGACGGGGCGGTCGAGGAAGTCGTACATGGCGGGCGGGATCCGCTAATGAGAGTAACTCTTAATAGCGTGGCTCGGGTGGAACGTCAATGGCCGGGACGACGCTTCCGATCAGGAGATGTCCGTCGCGGGCATGCGGCGGCCAGCGGCTCCCTCGCGCCGAGTCGGCTCGAGCCTCGAGATGTGGCTCCACCGGGGCGTCACCCCGGCGAAGGCCGGGGCCCGGCTAAGCTGGCTTTCGCGGGTAGGGCGCTGCTCCCTTAAACGGCATCGCTTCCGGGCCCCGGCCTTCGCCGGGGTGGCATCTGTAGCGGATGGGAGTCGGCCACCAACAGGACCGACACAGCCCCTGGAGCGCGCCTGACAACGAAAAGGCCGGCCGCGACCATCGTCGCGACCGGCCTTCGGAAACCTTGCGAGCGGAGACGCTTACGCGTCGGCGCGCTCGTAATGGCCGCACCAGTCGCTCGCCTCGACCTTGGGCCACACGCCGTGGCTGTCCTGGGTCGGCTGGCTGATCGGCGGATTGTAGCGGCACAGGCCCAGCGACGCGCTGGTGGCTTCGCTGGAGGACTGGTCGAAATAGCGGCACTTGCCGCATGCGGCGACACCGGCGGTGGTCAGGGCCATGATGATGCTCCTCGGCTTGGCAGTAGTTGATGCTGACAACCGAAGTATCGCCGAAGAGTTCCCGAAACAACAACAAACAACTCTTGCGATCAACTCTCATTCCGCCTGCGAATTGTTCTCATTCCGAACTGATCGGCGCGCATCTGCGACTTACTCGCAGTCTTAACTTTGCAGCCGGAGCGCGACCTCGTTCATGAAGCGCGCGTCGTCGCCGCCCGCCAGCCACCCGGCTTCGGCCGCGATCGCGCCCAGCATGTCGGTCAGCGGGTCGAGCTCGGATTTCGCGTAGTTTCCCAGCACATGGCCGGTGACCCGGTCCTTGTGGCCGGGATGGCCGATGCCGATCCGCACCCGGCGGAAATCGGGGCCGAGGTGCCGGTCGGTCGAGCGCAGCCCGTTATGCCCGGCGGTCCCCCCGCCGCGCTTGGCCTTGACCTTGAAGGGGGCGAGGTCGAGCTCGTCGTGGAACACGGTGAGCGCGTCGGTTTCCAGCTTGTAGAAGCGGACCGCCTCGCCGATCGCGCGGCCGCTCTCGTTCATGAAGGTGGCGGGTTTCAGGAGGAGGACCTTCTCCGTCCCGATGCGGCCTTCCTGCGTCCAGCCCTGGAAGCGCTTCTGCGTCGGGCCGAAACCGTGGAACGCGGCGATGGCGTCGAGCGCCATGAAGCCGACATTGTGCCGGTGCATCGCGTATTGCGGCCCGGGATTGCCGAGCCCCGCCCAGATCTGCACTCGCCGTCTCCGAAGGAAAGGGCCCAAAGGAAAGGGCGGGGAAGGCGACCCGCATCGGATCGCCGCCCCCGCCCCTGAAACGCCCGACAGGCGGTTTACGCCGCCGGCGCGTCCTCCGCGGCGTCGGCGTCGCCCGACGCGCCGGAGCGCATCGCGGACGGCGCGGTCACGGTCGCGATGGTGTAGTCGCGGTCCTCGATCGCCGAGCGCGCGCCCTGGGGCAGCGTCACCGACGAGATGTGGATCGAGTCGCCCACGTCGAAGCCCGCCACCGACACGGCGACCTCCGACGGGATCTCGGCGGCGTCGACCACCAGCTCGAGCTCGTGGCGCACGACGTTGAGCACGCCGCCGCGGGTCAGGCCGGGCGACTTGTCCTCGTCGACGAAGACGACGGGGACGTTCACCGTCACGGACGAATGCTCGCCCACGCGGAAGAAGTCGACATGGAGCGGCCGGTCGGTGACCGGGTGGAAGGCGACGTCCTTGGCCAGCGTGCGCACGGGCTGCCCGCCCGCGGTCTCGACCATGATCACCGAGTTGAAGAAGTGCCCGGTGTTCAGCGCCTTGACCAGCGCCTTCTCCTCCAGGTGGATGCCCTGCGGCTCTTGATTCTGGCCGTAGATCACGGCGGGGACGCGGCCATCGCGACGCAGCGAACGGGAGGCTCCCTTGCCAACCCGATCACGCGCCTCGGCCGCGAGCGTAACGGTGTCGCTCATGCGGTATGTTCCTTTGAGAGGCTGTGCATTCCCGCCCACGCCTCCAGGGATGACCATGAGCGGAAGCGCGGGCGTCTAGCGGCGGATCGCCGAAATGGCAACCTGGCTCCCCCTTCCACCGGGAGAGGGAAGGGGCCCGCTGGGCGGAGCCGAGTGGGAAGGGTGAGGTTCCGGACGCCGATCCTCACCCTCACCCTCACCCTTCCGCGGCCTCCGGCCGCTCCCTCCCTCCCCCGATGGGAGAGGGAGGGCGGATCAGTACTTCACCCGCTCCGCCTTCAGCCCGTGCTTCGCCAGCATCGTCTGGACCGCGTTGCCGCCCGCCAGATGCCCCGCGCCGACCGCCATGAACACGGTGCCCGGCTGGTCCATCCGCTTGTCGATCCACTCGGCCCAGCGCGCGTTGCGGTCGGTCAGCAGCGCCTTCTCCAGCTCCGGCGCGTCGTCCAGATTGTCGTTCATCAGCCGCGCCAGCCCGTCCGGATCGCCCTTGGCCCAGGTGCCGACCATGCTCTCCATCGTCTTGGGCAGCTCGGGCAGCTGGTCGACGCTGGAGGTGAGGAACGTGACCTGCGCCTTGGTCGGCAGCGCGTCGAAGATGCTCAGCTGCTGCTCCGCCGTCTCCAGCGCGTCGACCTTCTTGGACGCGCTCTTGGCGGCGGCCGTCAGCACCTTTTCCGGCCCGTTCTCGCCGACATAGCCCAGCTTCTGCACGGGCGCGAGCGTCGCCACCACCGCGGCGAACCAGGGCTTCATCCGCTCATAGGCCTGCGCCGGGACGCCCGCGTCGGTCATCGCCTTGGCGACAGCGGCGCGCTTGCCCTCGGGCAGCTGCTCGCTCAGCGAGGGACCCGTCGCGTTGATGCCCTTGGCCGCGACCAGCTGGCCCATCGTCGCCTGGTCGGGCTCGACCATCTCCAGCACCAGCGTGTCCGACGCGTCGAACGCGGTCTTCACCGCCTCGTCGAACCAGGTGAGACCCGGCTTCAGCACGTGCACCGTCCCGAACAGGTAAACGGTCGTGTCCGCGTCCTTGACCACCCACAAGGCGGGATCGGCGTCGCTCGTCGCCGCCTCAGGCGGAGAAGCGGGCTTGGGCTCGGCGCAGGCGGGCATCGCCGCCAAGGTCAGCGCGGCCGTGGCCGCGAGCATCGACTTCTTCATCATGGGAGAACTCCGAAAAGATCGCATCAGCGATACCGTTTCCACAGAAAGGCGACGACCGTGATGATGAGCACGGCCAAAAAGATCAGGTCATGGGCGTCCGCGACGGAGTAGCCCAGCTTCTCTCCGATGCGCTCGGAGCCGTACAGCATGACGTAGCAGTAAAGGCCGACCGTGCTGGACCAGTGCACTGCGGCGAGCTCCTGCTCGTCGATCGTCCGCATGTAATGGACCGTCCCGATCCACAGCGCCCTGGCGACCAACGGCAGCGTCAGCGCGATCAACGTCCAGCGCACCGCCGGCGTATCGGCCGCGACCGCCACGCCCATCAGCACGCCGGCGACGAGCGCCAAGATCAGCGTCTCGATCCACACGCGGGCGATCCGCTGGCGCTGAGTCTTGGCGAGCTCCTCCCCGATCCTATCCATCGTCACCCCCGTCATCGAACACCTCCTCGATCCGCATCTCGAACAACCGCGCGATCTTGAACGCGAGCGGCAGGGACGGATCGTACTTCCCCGTCTCGATCGCGTTCACCGCCTGGCGCGACACGCCGAGCCGGCCGCCCAGCTCCGCCTGGCTCCAGTCGCGCTCCGCGCGCAGCACCTTCAGCCGGTTCCTCACCGGCGCATCCGCGGCCAGCACGTCACGACCACCCCGCGAGCAGCACCGTCGCCATCAGCGCCAGCAGGACGATGGTGTCGTGCGCTTCAGAGCTCAGCTCCTTCATGTCCAGCTCCGTAATCTGAACCTGACATCGTGTCAGTGAAACATGACTAGGCGAGTCGCGGGTGCGTGTCAACTACACCTGACAAAAAGAGAGGCGGCACTGACACGCATCGACCGGGTGCGCCGCTTGACCGCGCTCGGAGGCTGCGGCATCGCCCGGCCCGTGACCGCGCTCTCGTTCCAACAGATGATCCTGACGCTCCACGGCTACTGGAGCGACCGCGGCTGCCTGATCCTGCAGCCTTACGACATGGAGATGGGGGCGGGGACGTTCCACACGGCGACGACGCTCCGCGCGCTCGGCCCCGACCCGTGGAACGCCGCGTTCGTCCAGCCTTGCCGACGCCCCACCGACGGCCGCTACGGCGAGAACCCGAACCGGCTCCAGCATTACTACCAGTATCAGGTGATCCTGAAGCCCAGCCCGCCCGACCTTCAGGAGCTGTACCTGGGCAGCCTCGCGGCGATCGGCATCGACCCGCTCCTCCACGACATCCGCTTCGTCGAGGACGATTGGGAGAGCCCGACGCTCGGGGCCTGGGGGCTGGGCTGGGAGGTCTGGTGCGACGGCATGGAGGTGACGCAGTTCACCTATTTCCAGCAGATGGGCGGCTTCGACTGCAAGCCCGTCGCCGGCGAGCTCACCTACGGGCTCGAGCGGCTAGCCATGTACATCCAGAACAAGGACTCGGTGTACGACCTGGCGTTCAACGCGCCGACCTCGCCGGGGAGAGGGGAGGCCGGTCCGCTCGCGAACCGCGCCGCCGAGACGATGCGCGCGACCAGCCCGCAGTTCACCTATGGCGACGTCTTCCTCGAGAACGAGAAGCAGATGTCGGCCTGGAACTTCGAGGTGGCCGACACCGACACGCTGTTCGACCAGTTCCGCCGCCACGCCGCCGAATGCGAGAACTCGCTGGGCCGTGGCCTGCCGATCCCCGCCTATGAGCAGGCGATCAAGGCCAGCCACGTCTTCAACCTCCTCCAGGCCCGCGGCGTGATCTCGGTCGCCGAGCGCCAGGCCTATATCGGCCGCGTCCGCGACCTCGCCAAAGGCGCCTGCTCCGCCTGGATGGAGAAGAACGGGTGGACGGCGTGATGCCCGACTTCCTCCTCGAACTCCGTTCCGAAGAGATCCCCGCCCGGATGCAGGCCAAGGCGCGCGACGACCTGGCGCGCCTGTTCGCCGCCGAGCTCACCGCCGCCGGGATCACGCCGGGCGAGATCGCCACCTACGCCACGCCACGACGCTTGGCACTCATCGCCCGGGGTCTTCCCGCCGAGACCGCGCCCGTGTCGGAGGAGGTCAAGGGCCCCCGCACCAGCGCG
>DASVSW010000047.1:0-2659 GCA_036387895.1 Sphingomonas sp. | reverse complement strand
CCGCGAGCAGCGGCCCGGCGGCGACGCCGAGCGACCCCCACTCGGCCAGCGCGCGGGGGAGTTCGGTCAACGCGTATAGTGCGGAAGGCGGCCGCGTGGCGCCTCCCGTAGGAATGGCGGATGCCATGTTCGTCTCCTGCGGTATGCCGCCTTTAACCCCTGGGCGGCTATATGGTTCATTTCAGGCCGAATGCCTGATGGCGCGCGGCCACACGCGCGACGTCGTAGGAGAGGATGGCCAGGTCGTATCGGCTCCCCCCGCGGTCCTGCACATGGTCGTGGAGCAGCGCTTCCCCCCGGAAGCCCAGGCTTTCGAACAGCTGCACGGCGCCCGACTGATCGGGAGTCATCGCGGCGGTCAGCTTGGCGAGGCCGTGCCCCGCGGCGATCGCCAGCACGGCCTCCAGCAGGTCGCGGCCCAGCCCCGCGCCGCGCCGGTCGGAGGACACGAGCAGTCGAACCTCGCCGACATGCGCGCTCCAGCCCAGCGGGTCGCGGACCAGCGCGGCCGTGCCGACGACCGCGCCCGTTTCCTCTTCGTCGGCGACGAGACTGTCGATCCAGCCTTCGCCGATCGCGCGCAGCCAAGCGTCGATCACGCGCGGGTGGCGCAGGTCGCGGCCGAGGAACAGCAGGTCGTGCTCGGGCAGGGCGTTGGCGAAGGCGAGCATCCGCTCGGCGTCGGCGGGGTCGAACCGGCGGATGCGATGGCTCATGTCGATCGTCTCCCCAACCATTGCACCAGCTTGGGCCAGAGCCGCTTCACCGCGTTGCCGCCGGCGACCAGGCTGACATGCCCGCCCTTCAGCACCAGTTCCTCCTTGTCCGCCGACCCGATCTTGCCGAGGAGCGGCGCCGACGCCTCGGTCGGCACGATATGATCGTGCTGCGCGGCGACGTGGAGGAAGGGCGCGTTGATTCTCCTCAAGTCGACGCGCCGGCCGCCAACCTCCATCGTGTCGTGGAACAACCGATTCTCCCACATCAGGAGCTTGGTCGTCTGGCGGAAATACTCGCCCGCCAGCGGCAGCATGTCGGTCGCCCAGCGGTCGAACATGCGGAAGGATTTCACGAACTCGTCGTCGTGCATCTGGTCGTACAGCCGCACGGCGGTGACCGCGCGCGTGCCGGGCCGCAGCAGGTCGAACGAGGTGTAGAGGTAATCGGCCGGGCAGTTGCCCAACGTGTCGACCAGCCGGTCGACGTCGAAGAAGCGCCGGTCCGCCCAGGCCTGGAACATCTCCATCCGCGAGAAGTCGACGGGCGTCGTGAAGGTGACGAGATTGGCGAGCCGGCCGGGCCCCTCCAGCGCCGCCCAGAGGAGCGACAGCACCCCGCCGAAGCAATAACCGACGACGCTGACGTCGGGCTCGCCCGTCTCGTCGGCGACGCGGGCGACGGCGGCGGGCAGGAAGTCGAGGACGTAGCTCTCCAGCGTCAGCCGCCGTTCGTCCGCACGCGGCGGCGCCCAGTCGAGCATGAACACGTCGAATCCGGCGTCGAGCAGGTACTCGACCAGGCTCTGCCCCGGCGCCATGTCGAAGATGTAGCCCCGGTTGGTCGTCGCCATGACGAGCAGCAGCGGCACGCGGTACACGTCGTCGACGCGCGGGCGGTAGCGGTGGAGCCGCATCGTCCCGCGCTCGATCAGCACGTCCTTCGCGCTCGCGCCCAGGACGGGCGCGGGCGAGGCGAGGTAGCCCAGCCCCTTGATGTTCCGCTGAAGCGCGCGGTCGAACTCGGTGCGCGCTGCCTCCAGTATGTCGAAGGGCAGGGTAGCCACCTACGAAGCGGCCCTGCTGATCTCGTCGTCCCGGTGGAAACCAGGATCGCGCGGATCGGGCCGCGTGCGCTCTCGGCCAGCGACCCCGGCATCCGCTGGGGTGACGATCAGCTGGAGCTTCACCCCTCCCCGATTTCCGGCGGCTTGCGGTTGCGGGTGGGGCCCTTCGGCGCAGGCTTGTCCGCATCGCCGGCCGCCATCTCCGACAGCTTGGCCTCCATCCGGAACAGCGCGCCTTCGATGCGCGACAGCCGGGCGGAAATGTCCTCGATCTCCGCGCGGCTGGGCATGTTGGCGGCCGCCAGCGCGCGTTCCATGACGCCGCGGAACGCCTCCTGCGCGTGCGCCGACGCGTTGGTCGCGCCGCCGATCATGCGCGCGAACTCCTCCGACCTCAGCGTTTGCGACCCTTGCGAGTTCGCCATCTTCTCCCATTCCGTCATGGCGGTGCGGAACATGGCGAAGAGGTCGGGCGGCGAGCTGCTCATCGGGCCAGTGTCGTCCGCCGGACCCGGGCTGTCAACGTGCGCTCAGCGCCGCGGCCGCTCCGGCACGGGCGGCAGCGCAGGCAGCGGCTCCTCGGGGCGGGGCGCGCCCGACCGCGTCACGGGCGCCGGCCCGTCCTCCGTCGTCTGCACCATCGCGTCGCCGCCCAGCGAACGGTAGAGCGCCACGCGGTTCCGCCCGGCGAGCAGCTGCGTCTGCACGAAAGTCTGCTGCGCCGTCAGCTGCGACCGTTGCGCGTCGAGCAGCGTCAGGAAGGTGTCGATGCCGCCGCGATAGCGCGCATCGATCAGGCGCAGCGACTCGTTGGTCGCGTCGACCAGCGCCTGGGTGGCGCGGAGCTGCTCGCCGATCGTCCCCTGGCGCGCCAGC
>DASVSW010000046.1:0-5845 GCA_036387895.1 Sphingomonas sp. | reverse complement strand
CAGACTATGCGCGTGTCGGGTGCGCGTCAATCTGAGGTGGCCATGGCCGAGTTCTTCCCCAGCATCGCCGAGGAGCACCGCGCCTTCATCGCGCGGCAGCCGGTGTTCTTCGTCGCCACCGCGGCCGACGGCGCCCGGATCAACCTCAGCCCCAAGGGCATGGACAGCTTCCGCGTGCTGGACGAGCGCACCGTCGCCTATCTCGACTTGGGCGGGTCGGGGAACGAGACCAACGCGCACCTGCTCAGCGACGGGCGCATCACCGTCATGTTCTGCGCGTTCGACAACCCCGCGCTGATCCTGCGCCTCTACGGCCGGGGGACGCCCGTGCTGCCGCAGGATGCGCGCTGGGGCGAGCTCGCGCCGCGTTTCGCGCCGCTGCCCGGCGCGCCCCAGATCTTCGAGATCGCGGTCGACCAGGTGCAGACCTCGTGCGGCTGGGGCGTCCCCCGCATGACGCTGGAGCGCGAGCGCGAGACGCTGCGGAAATACGCCGCGACGTTCACGCCGGAACAGCTGCTCGAGAAGTTCCAGCAGCGGAACGCCCTGAGCATCGACGGCCTGCCCGCCCGCGTGCCGACCCGGACGCCCGCATGAGCCTGGTTGAGCTCGGACGCTTCAACCGCAACGAGGCGCACATGGTCGTCGCCATGCTCGACGGCGAAGGCATCCCCGCCATCGCCTTCGACGGCGAGAGCTCGATCGCCGACGGCAGCTGGCTGCTCATCCCCGTCCGCGTGATGGTCGATGAGGACGACCTCGCCGCAGCTGAAGCCCTGCTGCCTAAAGAATAGGCAGATCGGGCGGGGACCGCCCGAATAAGCGGCGTTCCATGCTGCATCGCGGCACGCCCGGCCGCGGCCCGCCTTCCTGAACCCGACTGGCACGGCGGTTGCGAAGGACCCTTCCGCACAGGGGGACCGGGGCCATGAAGATGGTGATGGCGATCATCAAGCCGTTCAAGCTCGACGAGGTGCGGGAAGCGCTGACCGGCCTCGGCGTCGCCGGGATGACGGTGACCGAGGTCAAGGGTTTCGGCCGGCAGAAGGGCCAGACCGAGATCTACCGCGGCGCGGAATACTCGACGTCGATGGTGCCCAAGATCAAGCTGGAGGTGGTCTGCCCCGACGCGCTGGGGCCGCGCGTCGTCGAGACGATCCAGCAGGCCGCGAACACGGGCGCGATCGGCGACGGCAAGATCTTCGTGCTCGACGTCGGCGAGGCGGTGCGGATCCGCACCGGCGAGATCGACGAGACGGCGCTGTGATGAGGGGGACCGATATGAACCGAGCCGTGAAGCTCGCCGCGGGGGCGGGCCTTTTCCTGGCGCTGTGCCACGCCGCGCCCGCCCTGGCGCAAGGCGCGGTTTCCGCGCCCGCCGCCACCGGCACGCCCGCGCCCGACAAGGGCGACACGACCTGGATCCTCGTCTCGTCGGCGCTGGTGCTGATGATGTCGATCCCGGGCCTGGCGCTGTTCTACGGCGGGCTGGTGCGCACCAAGAACATGCTCTCGGTGCTGATGCAGGTGCTGATGATCGTCTCGGTCGCGAGCCTCGTCTGGGTCACCTACGGCTACAGCCTCGCCTTCACCGCCGGCACGCCCTTCATCGGCGGGCTGTCCAAGGCGTTCCTGCGCGGCGTGGACGCGACGACGCTGGCGGCGACCTTCTCGAACGGCGTCTATATCCCCGAGTACGCCTACATCGCGTTCCAGATGACCTTCGCGTGCATCACGCCCGCGCTGATCGTCGGCGCGTTCGCCGAGCGCATCCGGTTCACGCCGCTGATCGTCTTCACCGTCGCCTGGCTGACGCTCGTCTACTTCCCGATCGCGCACATGGTCTGGTATTGGGCGGGCCCCGACTTCCTGCCGAACCAGCCGGGCGACTGGGGCTATCTGTACGGACTCGGCGCGCTCGACTTCGCGGGCGGGACGGTGGTCCACATCAACGCCGGCATCGCGGGGCTCGTCGGCTGCCTCCTGATCGGCAAGCGCCACGGCTACAAGCGCGATCCGATGCCGCCCCACTCGCTGGTGATGACGTTGATCGGCACGTCGCTGCTCTGGGTCGGCTGGTTCGGCTTCAACGCCGGCTCCAACCTCGAGGCGAACGGGGTGACCGCGCTCGCCTTCGTCAACACCTTCCTGGCGGCCAGCGCGGCGGCGGTCGCCTGGGCAATCATCGAGCAGCTCGTGCACCGCAAGCCGTCGCTGCTGGGCGCCGCCACCGGCGCCGTCGCGGGGCTGGTCGCGGTGACGCCGGCGTCGGGCTTCGCCGCCCCCATGGGCGCGATCGTCCTCGGGCTGGTCGTGTCGCCCGTCTGCTTCTTCTTCGTCACCACCGTGAAGAACCGGCTGGGCTATGACGACACGCTCGACGTGTTCGGGGTCCACTGCGTCGGCGGCATCGTCGGCGCGATCGGGACGGCGATCGTCGCCGACCCCGCGCTCGGGGGACAGGGCTTCTTCGACTACACCGTGCTTCCCGCCGTGCCCGGCGCGTACAGCATGGCGGGCCAGCTATGGGTCCAGACCCAGGCCGTTCTGATCACGCTCGCCTGGTCGGGCCTCGTCTCCGCCGCGCTGTTCCTCCTGATCGACAAGACGATGGGCCTGCGCCCCTCGACCGAGGTCGAGGTCGAAGGCCTCGACATCAACGAGCATGGCGAGCGCGCCTACAATTACTGAGCTTCCCGAGGTTCCTCCTGCGGAGCCGACTGACCCGGTGCGGAGACGCACCGGGTCTTTCTTCATCCGAGGAGCACGGCCGCCGTGCCGATCAGCGACAAGAGGAGCAGCCCGGCCAGGCGGATCAGCGACAGCCACCACACGCCCGGGCTCTCGTCCTTGCGGCCCATGCGGGTGCCCATCCACACCACCTGCCGCCGCCAGCAGCCGAGCAGCATCCACAGGAGGATGCCGTCCGCGACGAGGACGGGGAGGAGGACGCCCGTCACGGCTCCGCCCGGCGCCCGCGCGCTTCCCACTTCGCGCGGATCGTCTCGCTCGTGTCGCGGCTGCCGTCATGGCTCCAGCCCGGCGGCCCCCATATGTATCCCAGCCGGGCGCGCCAGCCCGGCGCCGCGCGGACGTCGCGCGCGATGCCCAGCCATTCGTGGAACGCCGCCCATAGGAGGTGGAAAGAACCGAGCTGCTTCACGATGCCGTAACGCGGGACGTCGTCGTCGCGCTCCGGCTCGAAGGTGCCGAACAGCTTGTCCCAGACGATGAACACGCCCGCGTAGTTGCGGTCGAGATAGCGCGGGTTGGTGGCGTGGTGGACGCGGTGGTGCGACGGCGTGTTCATCACCGCCTCGAACCAGCGCGGGCCTCGGCGCACCGCTTCGGTGTGGATCCAGAACTGGTAGACGAGATTGAGCCCTGCGCAGAAGAACACCATCGCCGGCGGGAACCCGATAAGGAACAGCGGCAGCCGCCAGATGAAGCTCAAGGAGAAGAAGCCCGTCCAGGTCTGCCGGAGCGCGGTGGACAGGTTGTAGTGCTGCGACGAGTGGTGGATGACGTGGCTCGCCCAGAACCAGCGCACCCGGTGCGCGGTCCGGTGGAACCAGTAGTACGCCAGGTCGTCGAGCACGAAGCATAAGCCGAACGCCCACCAGGCGTATGGCACGTCGAACAGCCCGCGCGCATGGACCCAGCCCGCCATCGCGAACACCGTCCCGCCCGACAGCGCGCCCGCGACCGTGCTGCCGAGCCCCAGGCCCAAGCTGGTCAGCGTGTCGTGCGGACAATAACGGTCGCGCGCCTTGGCCCAGGCCCAGAGCATCTCCGCCAGCACCAGCGCCACGAAGGCCGGCACGGCGTATTGGACGGGGTCGGGCAGCGCGGGCGTCACGCCTCGCTATCTACCCCTTTGTCGACGGGGGGACCAGCCGGCGGAGGTCGAGCACGTCGACGTCCTTGATCAGCACGGCGCCGAAGCGCCGTTCGCCCGTTTCGACGAGGATCCCGTCCTCCGTCGAGCGCAGCGCCGCCCAGCCCACTTCGCGCACCGCCGGATGCGCGCCGTGACGCTTGATCACGGCGACGCGTTCGCCGCGGCGGTCGACTGCCAGCCCCGCCATGCCGTCGGCGCCCACCACCGCGCCGCCGGTCGCGAAGCCGGGCAGCTGGTGCTCCGCCGCGTCCGCCGCTTCCTCAGGGTTCTCGATGCGGCCGTCCCGCCCCAGCCGGAGCCGCCAGGCGATCCCGGCCAGCGCGAGGACGGCGACGAGCGAGCCCGCCAGCTGCCACCAGTTCATGCCTGGGCGAGCGCGTCCAGCGTCGGCCGGATCGCCGACAGGTCGTACCCCGCCGCGCGGGCTTGGCTCACCAGCAGCTCCGGGTCGCGCCCGGCCTTGGCGGCCGCCAGCGCCCATAGGTTGCAGGACCGCGTCCCCGACCGGCAATATGCGAGCACCGGCCCGTCGGCCTCCGTCAGCGCCTTCGCCATCGCGTCGAGCTGCGGGTGGCTGAAGCCCGCGCCGGTGACGGGCACCTCGCTGTACGCCAGCCCCGCGGCCTCCGCCGCCGTTCGGATCGCGGCGCCCGACGGCTGGTCCGGCTCCTCGTCGTCGGGGCGGTTGTTGACGATCGCGACGAAGCCGGCGGCCTTGATCGCGGGCATGTCGTCGGCCGCGATCTGCGGGGAGACGGCGACGCTGTCGTTGAGCGGGCGGATCTGCATGGGGGCGCTATACGCTGTCGGCGGGCCGCTGGAAGGACCTAAAGCCCCCCTCAAGCCGCGTTGCAGATCACCTCGATGAAGGCGTCGCCATAGGCGTCGAGCTTGCGCGCGCCGACGCCCGACAGGATCGCGAGCTCGGCGCGCGACATGGGCCGTCGCGCGGCCATGTCGCGCAGCGTCGAGTCGTGGAAGATGACGTAGGGCGGCACCCCCGCTTCCTTCGCCAGGTCGCGCCGCCGCTCGCGCAGCGCCTCGAACAGCGGATCGTCCGCCGCGTTCGGCGCGCCCGCCTCGCCGCGCCTGCGCCGCTCGCGCGTCGGTTGCGGCACCACCGCCAGCGTCGCCTCGCCCTTGAGCAGCGCTTTGGCCGCCGGCCCGAACTCCAGGCCCCCATGCGGATTGGCGCGGAGCGCGTCGCGGAGCAGCAGCGCCCGCCCGACCGGCTTCAGCATCGCCGCCTCCTGCCCGTCGACGATGTTCCAGACCGAGAGGTTCTCGTGCCCGTTCATCAGGCTGCGCTCCGACGACTTACCCGTCAGCACCTGCTCGATGTACGTCACGCCGAACATCTGCCCCGTCCGGAACACCGCCGACAGGAACTTGCGCGCGAGCTCGGTCGCGTCGACCGCGCCGCTAGCGCCCAGGCAGTTGTCGCAATTGCCGCAATGGTCGCCCGCGTCCTCGCCGAAATGGCGGAGCAGCACCTGCCGCCGGCACCCGCCCGTCTCGACCAGCGCGGAGAGCGACTGGAGCCGCGTCTGCTCGCCCGCGCGGCGATCCGGCTCGACCTCGTCGATCCGCTGGCGCGCGCGGACGAAGTCCTCCGCGCCCCAGAAGAGATGCGCCACCGACGGATCGCCGTCGCGGCCCGCGCGGCCCGTCTCCTGGTAATAGGCCTCGATCGACTTCGGCAGCCCGGCGTGGATGACGAAGCGCACGTCGGGCTTGTCGATCCCCATCCCGAACGCGACGGTGGCGCAGATCACCATGTCCTCGGACGCGACAAAGTCGGCCTGGTTCTTCGCCCGGATCGCCGGGTCGAGACCCGCATGATAGGCGCGCACCGGCCGCCCCGTGCTCGCCAAGGACGCCGCCATCTTCTCGGTGCCCACCCGGCTCTGGACGTAGACGATGCCCGGCCCGGGCGTCCGCCGG
>DASVSW010000045.1:0-1659 GCA_036387895.1 Sphingomonas sp. | reverse complement strand
AGGTGCGGCACCTCCTGCCCGCCATGCGGCCCGGTGTTGGCGAGCAGGCGGTAGCCGGGTTCGACCAGGCCCTGCGCGCGCGCGACATGGCCGACCGCACGGACGAACCCGGCGATCTCGTCGGCGCTCGCGCGGGCGGAGAAGTCGTCCCAAGAGACATAGGACCCGCGCGGGATCACCAGGATGTGCACCGGCGCGGCGGGCGCGATGTCGTGGAAGGCGACGGCCCAATCGTCCTCGTACACGCGCCGGGACGGGATCTCGTCGCGCAGGAGGCGGGCAAAGATGTTCTGGTCGTCGTAGGGCAGGGTGGCGTCGATGGGCATGGCACTCTCCGGATCAGAGGGTTCGCGCGGCCTTTTCGGCGAGCCCACCCGTGCCCTCGCGCCGTTCCAATTCGGCGCGGACATCGTCCAGCGCCAGCCCCGCGTCGGCGAGCAGGACCAGCAGGTGGTAGAGCAGGTCCGCGGCCTCCGGCACGATCTTCGCCGGGTCGTCACCGCAGGCTGCGATCACGGTCTCGATCGCTTCCTCGCCGAGTTTCTGCGCGATGCGGGAGCGGCCGCGGGCGAAGAGCTGGGCGGTGTAGCTGCCCACGGCTCCACGGCGCGCGGCGATCGTGGCCTGGAGGCGGTCGAGGATGTCGTCGGTCACGCCCGCTCGCTGCCGGAGCGGGGGCGGGGGGTCAATCCTTGCGCGCGAAGCGCTTGCGCAGCGCGCGGCGGACGAACCAGACCGCGGCTACCGCGACGGCGAACAGCGCGAGGTCGGACAGTTCGGGACCCGTGCGCGGGGCGACGACGCCGGTGTGGCCGTGGGCGACGGTGAGAGAGGAGTACATCGCGAATCCTTCGTCACCCCGGGCTCGACCCGGGGTCCCGCTTGTCCTCCCGAACCAAGGCAGCGGGACCCCGGCTCAGGGCCGGGGTGACAAGGGTCCTACCCGCGTTCGGTTAGCACCGGGTTAGCGGCCGCCGCACGGGCACACCCGCAGCGGCCAGCGCGCGGTGGGCGTCCGCGACGCTTGCCTCGCCGAAGTGGAAGATCGATGCCGCCAGCACCGCGGACGCGTGGCCCTCGACGACCCCCTGCACCAGGTGGTCGAGCGTGCCGACGCCGCCCGATGCCACCACCGGCACGCTCACCCGGTCCGCGATCGCGCGGGTGAGCGCCAGGTCATATCCGTCGCGGGTGCCATCGCGGTCCATCGAGGTCACGAGCAGCTCGCCCGCGCCGAGCTGCGCCAGGTGGACCGCGTGCGCGACGGCGTCGATGCCGGTGGCGCGGCGGCCGCCATGGGTGAATACCTCCCACCGTTCTGCGCTACGTCGCGCGTCGACCGAGCCGACCACGCACTGGCTGCCGAAGCGCTCGGCGATGTCGGCGACCAGCTCGGGCCGCGCGACCGCGGCGGAGTTGACCGCGACCTTGTCCGCGCCGGCCAGCAGCAGCGCGCGGGCGTCCTCGGCCGAGCGCACGCCGCCGCCGACGGTCAGCGGCATGAAGCACACCGCCGCGGTGCGCCGGACGATGTCGAGCAGCGTGCCGCGGCCCTCGTGCGTGGCGGAGATGTCGAGGAAGCACAGCTCGTCTGCCCCGGCGGCGTCATAGGCGCGGGCCTGCTCGACCGGGTCACCGGCGTCGCGGAGTGAGACGAAG
>DASVSW010000044.1:0-2137 GCA_036387895.1 Sphingomonas sp. | reverse complement strand
CATTGGTGGAGGCCGTCGGGCACGGAAGTCGTGCTCGACCTGTCGCGGCTGCTCGGCCGGGCCAACCACAGCACGCCGACGGGCATCGACCGCGTCGAGTTCGTCTACGCGCGCACCTTGCTCGAACGCATGCCCGATCGGCTGAGCTTCGCGGCCGTCCACCCCGCCGGCGGTTACTACGGCCGGCTCGAGATCGGCGCCGTCCGCCAGTTCCTCAGTTTCACCGACGCGCGCTGGCGCCATCGCGACGCCGGCCGCCACGCCCAGGTCCAGTCGTCCGTGATGAAGCACATGTGGAACCTGCGGCCCCGGCCCGTCCCGCCTGCGAACGGCCCGCGCGTCTACCTCCAGGCGTCGCCCCACCATCTCGAGGACCAGCCGCTCACCGCCCGCATCCTGCGGACGGAGGGCGCTTGCTTCGTGCCGTTGGTCCATGACGTCATCCCGCTCACCCATCCCGAGTTCGCGCGGGAAGGGGGCCGCGCCGAGCATCTGAAGCGCATGCGCACCATCGACGCGCTCGCCGACGGCGTGATCGGGAACAGCCGCGCGACGGTGGACGCGATCACGCCCCACCTGGGCGAGCGCGCGGGCCGGATCGTGCGCGTCGCGCATCTCGGCACCGAATGGCCGGACCACGTGCCCGAGAGCGCGGGCCTGTCGCTCGACCGCCCTTATTTCGTCTGCGTCGCGACCATCGAGCCGCGAAAGAACCATCTTCTCCTCCTCAACGTCTGGCGGCGGCTCGCGGAGACCTTGGGCGACCGGGCGCCCACGCTGGTCCTGATCGGCCGGCGCGGCTGGGAGAACGAGAACGCCATCGACATGATCGAGCGCTGCGCCCCGCTGGCTGGCCGCGT
The DNA here is from genome assembly GCA_036387895.1 of Sphingomonas sp. Classification (GTDB taxonomy): domain Bacteria; phylum Pseudomonadota; class Alphaproteobacteria; order Sphingomonadales; family Sphingomonadaceae; genus Sphingomonas. The sequence continues at coordinate 1,277 of DASVSW010000044.1, read as the reverse complement.
CGTGGAGGCGGCCGACATGTCGGACCGGCAGATGCAGGCCGCGCTGGCGGGCGCGCGCGCCATGCTGCTGCCCTCCTTCGCCGAAGGGTTCGGCATGCCCGTCGCCGAGGCGCTGGCGGCGGGCGTCCCGGTGATCTGCAGCGACATCCCCGCGCTGCGCGAGGTGGGAGGCGAAGTGCCCGATTACCTGGATCCGATCGACGGCGCGGGCTGGGTGCAGGCGGTGGTCGACTATCTCGCTCCCGACTCCCCGCGCCGCGCCGCGCAGCTCAAGCGGCTCGCGCATTGGACGCCGGCGACCTGGGAGGCGCATTTCGACGGGGTCGAGGAGCTGGTGGACCGGGTGGCCGCGCTCCGCTGCTGAGCGCGGCGATCGGCCTTGCGTCCGTCCCGCCGCTCGCCCACGGGTGACGGCATGACCGCGGTCGACGACGTCGAGCTCAACCCCTTCGCCTATTGGCCGCTCACCCGATCTCGCATCGGCGGGCTAGGGGGGGCGGAGGCCTCGCCCGACCCGTCCTACGTCTTCCACACCGAATACCGGGCGTTCGACGCCGGCCCCAAGACCGCGCGCGTCCGCCTCGAAGGGCTGATGGCCGAAGCGGGGACGCTGACCGTGCGCGTGTTCCGCCTGAAGGAGGGCGAGCCGGTCCCCGTCACGCTGGCGGGGGAGGGCGTCGCCCGGTTGTTCAACCTCGCCGCCGGTCGACGCGCGGTGGAGGTCGCGTTCGACGCCGAGGAGGGGACGCCATACGCGATCGGCGGCTTCGTCTTCGACCACACGGACGCGCGCGCGACCGGGGTTCGGGCCGAGGTCGCCGCGCGGGCCGCGACGGGGCCGCAGACGCAGAGCCGCTTCGGCGTGCGCATGGCGCGACGCGTGGGCCTGCTCACCGACGGCGCGCCCCCGCGCTTCGCCGCCCCCGTGTCGCAGGGCTATTCGGAGGGGCAGCTCGACGAGGAGGCGTTCAGGCCCTGGGTTCCCGCCACCGCCGGACTGGTCGACGAGGTCGACCGGTGGGAGGTCGGCTACGTCCTCCAGGTCCTGCGCGTCTACGGGCGGCTGATGCCCGACGCCGCCGGTCTCGGCTTGGGCCGCTACTCCGACGAGGTCGCCGCGGCCGCGACCGCGGCGGGGTGCCGGGTCGCGGAGGTCGTGGTGCCCCCGGACGCCACGATCGGGGCGGCGCTGACCGCCGCGCGGACCGACGCCTGGCCGGCGGGCTTCGACTTCCTGTGGACCAGACGCCAGATCTGGGAGGGCGACGACGTCACGG
>DASVSW010000043.1:0-3500 GCA_036387895.1 Sphingomonas sp. | reverse complement strand
AACACGACCGGTCGGATCGCCGCGATCGCCGCGCCCGACCGCACCAGCCTCGCCCGGAAGCGCGCGATGAACGGGCGGATCTCGGCGGACGCGGCGAGCGCGTCCTTCTCCGACCGGAGCGAGCCCAGCGCCTTGCGCATCGGGGGCGCGATCTCGGCCTGAGCCGCCGCCCCCTCGTCTGACGCCGCGGCGAACGCCTTCATCGTCGCCACGATCTCACGGTCGGACGATTCAGTAGCCGGGGCCGGAGCGGCTGCTTGGGGCGTCAGGGCGAGGGCCGAGAGGAAGACGAACAGCGTCATGGGCCTAACTCCCGAGCAAGTCGGCGAACGCGCGCACGGCGGTCGCCTCGTCGCCGGTCCACACCGCGCCCGAGACCGCGATGAAGTCCGCGCCCGCGTCGACCAGCTCCTTCGCGTTGGCCGGGGTGACGCCGCCGATCGCGACCGACGGCAGCTCGAACAACGTCGACCACCAGCTGAGGATGACCGGATCGGGCCGGTGCCGGACCTCCTTGGTCGCGGTCGGGAAAAACGCGCCAAACGCGACGTAGTCAGCTCCGGCCTCGCCCGCCTCCATCGCGAGGTGACGGCTGTCGTGGCACGTCACCCCGATCTGGACCGAAGGGCCGAGCGCCGCCCTCGCCTCGCGCGGGTCGCCGTCCTCCTGCCCGAGATGGACGCCGTCGGCGCCGAGCCGCTTCGCCAGCGCCGCCGAGTCGTTGACGATGAACGCGACGTCGCGGTCGGCGCAAAGGCGCTGGAGCGGTTCGGCGAGGCGCGCGGCCTCGTGCTGGTCGACGCCTTTGACGCGGAACTGGAACGCCGCGACCGGCCCCGCGTCGAGCGCGCGGGCGAGGCGGTCGGGAAAGCCGCCGCCGACCTCGAGCGGGGAGACGAGGTAGAGCTGGCACGGCGGACGGCGCATGTCGCGCTGGAAGCCGACGGCGAAATCGGGGTCGAGCGGACCGAGAGGATCGTCGATCAAGCAACGCCTCCGGTATCCACGACCGGATCTCCGAGTCGCGGGCCGGCGCCCGGCGACATGACGCACATGTCGCGCCCGTTCGGACATTCCGTGTCGCCGTTGCGCAATGATCGGAAAGTCGGGAGGCGCGAGCGAAGGGGCGTAGTGTAGGTCATCCTCCGACGCTGGCACGAAGCGGGCGTGTAGGACAGCCCCTAGCGGTCCACGACCGCGAGGAGGAAGCCGTCCCACTTCTTGGCGCCGACCGTCTGGATCGCGGTCGCGGACAGGCGCGGTTCGGCGGCGACCGCCTCGAACAGCGCGCGGGTGCCCTGGATGCGCGGGTCGTCGCTGTCGGGGTCGAGCACTCCGCCTTCGCGCACGACGTTGTCGACCACGATCGCCGTTCCCGGCCGCGACAACGCCAGCGCCGCGCGGAGATAGGCGGTGTTGGACGGCTTGTCGGCGTCGATGAAGACGAAGTCGAACGGCGGCTCCCCGGTCATAGCGGCGAGGCTGTCGACCGCCGGGCCGACGCGGATCTCGACGCGGTCGCCGAGGCCCGCGCGGGCGATGTTGGCGCGGGCGACCTCCGCGTGGTGCGGATCGAGTTCGAGGCTGACGAGCCGTCCGCCCTCGGGCAGCGCGCGGGCGAGCCATATCGTCGAATAGCCGCCGAGCGTACCCACCTCCAGGATGCGCCGCGCGCCCGTCATGCGCGCGAGGAGGTGGAGCAGCTTGCCCTGGACGGGCGCGACGTCGATCGCGGGCAGGCCGGCGGCGGCGTTGGCGGCGAGCGCGGCGTCGAGCGCCGGGTCGTCTCCGAGCAGGTGCCCGGCGACATAGGCGTCGACCGCCGCCCAGCGCGGATCGTTCATCCTTCGGCTTCGCGCACGAACGCCGCGTCGCCGCCGATGCGCGACGCGAGGCGGCCGAGCCAGCTCAGCACGACGATCGCGATCACGGTGGCGACGATCGCGTAGGCGTAGAGGCCCGCCAGGTTGTCGCCGAGCCCGAGCAGCGCCAGCGTCGCCTTGATCGCCTCGTTCCAGGCGAGCGCGGCGACGAGGCCGAGCGAGGCGGAGGCGAGCGCGATCATCGTCTGGAGGAAAGCGGCCCTGTTCATATGCTTGTTCTCCCTTCTTCAGAAATGGGCGAGGTAGCCGCCGTCGACGGCGATCGTCTGTCCGGTGACGTAGGAGCTGGCGGGCGAGGCGAGGAAGAGGACGGCGCCGGCGATCTCCTCCGGCCGGCCCCAGCGCCCAAGCGAGGTGCGGCGCGCGAGCCAGTCGGCGACCGCCGGATCGGCCGTCATGCCAGCGTTCGCCTCCGTCGCGAAATAGCCGGGCGCGACCGCGTTGACCGTCACGCCGCTCGGCCCGAGTTCGGCGGCGAGCGCGCGCGTCATCGCGTCGAGCCCGCCCTTGGCCATCGTGTAGGGCACGTCGCCGCTCCTCGCGATCGGGCCGGCGATGGAGGTGACGTTGACGATCCGTCCCTCCCCCGCCGCGATCATCGGCCGCGCCGCCAGCCGGGCGAGCGAGAAGGCGGCGACGAGGTTCGACTCGAGCAGCGCGCGCACGTCTTCGAGCGCGAAGTCGAACAGGGGCCGACGGTCGCGCGCGCCGACGTTGTTGACGAGGATGTCGAGCCGGCCGTGGCGCTCGATCAGCCCGCCGACGGCGGCGGCGGTCGCCTCCTCGTCGGCGACGTCGAACGCGAGCGGCTCGACGATCCGGCCGATCCGCGCGGCGGCGGCGGCGAGGCGGTCGGGGTCACGACCATTCAGCGTCACATGCGCGCCGGCCGCGGCCAGCGCCCGCGCGATCTCGAAGCCGAGACCGCGGCCGGCGCCCGTCACCAACGCGACGCGGCCGGTGAGGTCGAACGGGGTCAACGCGGGGGCGCGGGCCTGAGCGCCGCGTCGAACAACCGGAACGTCTCGCGCCAGCCCGCGAGCCGCGCCGTCGCGATCGAGCGCGCGTCGCCCCCGAGCGCCGTCAGCGGCTCGACGGGGTCGGTGCCCGGGCCGGCGAGCCCGTGGCCGGCGCCGGGCTCGACCACCGCGAACACCGGCTTCCGCGCCTTCCGGCGGGCCTCGCGGATCGCCTCGGCCATCTCGCCCGACGGCCAGATGCTATCCTTTCCGCCGCCGACGACGAGCAGCGGCCCCGCGAAGCGCTCGATGGAAATGCGGGCCTGGATGGCGCGGGCCGGGTTCTTCGCACGCCCGTCGGTATGGGCGCGGCGCAGGTCGGCCCGCCCGCCCGTGCCGTACTTCGCGAACTCGCGCTGAATGTCGTCATAGGGGACGAACGGCAGCGGCGCCCCGCCGAAGGAGAAGGACGAGAAGGGCGTCCCGGGCCTGCCCCAGCCCTCCCACACGACATCCGTCGGCACGACGGCGACCACCGCGTCGATCCAGCCGTAGCGCGACGCGGCGATCAGCGCGTACTCCGCGCCCTTGGACACGCCCCATATTCCGATCCGCCCGGCGTCGACGTCGTCGCGCTCTGCGAGCCAGGCGCGCACCT
>DASVSW010000042.1:0-5477 GCA_036387895.1 Sphingomonas sp. | reverse complement strand
ATCTCGATCGCCACCGCGCAGCGGATCGGGCGCGACTCGGCCAAGCAGACCAAGAACGGCAAGGCGGCCTTCACGCTGCGGCTCGAATCGGAGCGGCACCTGCGGCTCCGCCTGGCGAGCGCGCTGTCCGGGCGGTCCGCGCAGCAGCTGGTGACGCAGGCCTTAGACGAATTGTTAACGGCGATGACCGATGTTGACGCGCTGATCGCGCAACTGCCCACGGGCAAGCGCCAGCGCTGAAATCAGGGGGCTCAATGACGATGAAGCTGGTGAAGCTGGGTGTGCCTGCGCTGCTCGCGCTGGGTACCACGGTGGCGGGCGGCGTGGCCGTCGCCTCCGATCGGACCGCGCAGGATCAGGCGCAGGTCGCGGCGGAACACGCCGCGCGCGCGTCCAAGGCGTTGGGCAAGCGCGACGGCGCCGCCGCCGTCGCCTGGGCGGAGCAGGCCGTGGCCGCCGCCCCGCGCGACGCCTCGCATCGCGCGCTGCTGGGCCGCGGCTATCTCCAGGCGGGCCGCTTCGCCTCGGCGCGCGAGGCGCTGGCGGAGGCGCTGGCCTTGTCGCCCAACGACGCGCGCACCGCGCTCAACCTCGTGCTGGCGCAGATCGCGACGGGCGACTGGGCGGAAGCGCGCCGGACGCTCGACGCGCATGCGGGCTCGATCCCGGTCAGCGACCGCGGCCTCGCGGTCGCCCTGACGGGCGACCCGGCGAGCGCGGTGGCCATGCTGACGCAGGCCGCCCGCGCGCCCGAAGCCGACGTCAAGACGCGCCAGAACCTCGCGCTGTCCTTGGCGCTGGCCGGCCAGTGGCAGCTCGCCAAGGCGGTCGCGGCCGCCGACATGTCGCCCGCCGACGTCGACGGGCGCATGCTTGAATGGGCGGCGTTCGCGCAGCCCAAGGCGGCGAGCGACCAGGTCGCGCATCTGCTCGGCGTCCGCGCCGCGGAGGATCCGGGCCGTCCGGTGGCGCTGGCGCTGAACGCGCCGACGCAGCCCGTGGCGCTCGCGGTCGCCGCGCCGACTTCGTTGGCCGAGGCCGCGCCGGTCGCGGTAGCGTCCGTCGAGCCCTCGCCGAGCGCGACGTCGCGGATCGTGTTCGGCCCCAGCGTCGAAGTGGTGCAGGCTCTGCCCGCGCGGCTGATCCGCGCGGCTTCCGGCGCGGTGAAGGTGGCGCTGACGGCGCGGCCTGAGCCGATCCCGGGCGCGAAGCCCGAGGTCGCGAAACAGGTCGCCGCCAAGCCGGCGACCGTCAAGCAGGTCGCGGCCAAGCCCGTCGTGGCGCCGTCCCTGGCGCGGGGCGACTGGTACGTCCAGCTCGGCGCCTACGACTCGCCGGCGGTGGCGCAGGAGGCCTGGACCCGGGCCTCGCGCCGCTTCGCCGGCTTCCAGGGCCAGGCGCCCACGGGCGTCGGCTTCACGACCGGCCAACGCTCATTCTACCGGCTCTCGGTCGGCGGCTTCGCCCGCGCGGACGCCGTGTCCTTGTGTGAACGCTACCGGGCCAAGGGCGGGACGTGCTTCGTCCGCGCCGGCGCCGGCGACCGGGTCGCGCAATGGGTGAAGGCGCCGGTGCGGCTGGCGTCGCGCTGATCTAGAGAACTTCCCGGCCGCCCTTCCACAAGCGGAGCGCGCGGCCCTGGACGGGGAGGCCGTCGAACGGCGTGTTGCCCGCGGCTCCTACGTGGCGCTCGGCGTCGATGCGCCAGGGCGCTTGCGCGTCGAACAGCAGGAGGTCGGCGGGCTTGCCGGGCTCCAGCGTGCCCGCGTCCAGGTTCAGAACGCGCGCGGGCTCCGCCGCCAGCATCGCGAACAGGCGGGGCAGGGCGACCCGCCCGTCGCGCACCAGCGTCAGCGCCAACGCCAGCAGCGACTCGGCGCCGGCCATCCCGGCCTCCGCGTCGGCGAAGGGGAGGCGCTTGGCCTCCGGGCCCTTGGGCTGATGGCCCGACCCGATCACGTCCACCGTCCCGTCCGCGACCGCGCGAAGGCAGGCCTGTCGGTCCGCCTCGTCGCGCAGGGGCGGGGAGAGGCGGGCGTAGCTGCGGAAACCGCTCACCGCGATGTCGGATAGGAGAAGGTGCGCGGGCGTGATCCCGCAGGTGACGCGCACGCCCCGGCGCTTGGCGGCGCGGATCAGGTCGAAGGCGGCGGCCGTGGTCACCTCGCGGAGATGAAGCCGCGCCCCCGTCTCCTCGGCGAGCATGAGGTCGCGCGCGACCGCCAGCGCTTCGGCCATGGCGGGCGCCGCGGAGAGGCCCAGGCGCGTCGCCGTCTCGCCTTCCGTCGCGACCGCGCCGGCGGCGAGGCCGCCGTCCTCCGCATGGGCGACGACCGCCATGTCGAGGTCGCGGGCGTAGAGGAGGACGCGGCGCATCACGCCCGAATCGGCGATCCAGCGCACGCCCGTGCCCGCCGCCTTGGCTCCGGCCTGCGCGCAGATGGCGAGTTCCGCCATCTCCTCGCCCCGTAGACCTCGTGTCGTCGCGGCGATGGGGTGGATCCAGAGGTCGGGCTTGCCGACCAGGCTAGCGCGCTGGACCACGCCGGGGTCGTCGAGCACGGGCCGCTGGTCGGGCATGACGCCCACGCGCACGATCCCGCCCGCGCGGAAGGCGGGCGGATCGATCGCGTGGACGCCGAGGTCGACGATGCCGGGGGCGAGGTGCCGACCTCCGCATTCGACCACAGCGGCGTCCGCGGGGGCCTGGACGGTCCCGAACGCCTCGACGAGGCCGTCGCGGACCAAGAGCGCGCCTTCGCGTTCACCCTGGACGGGGCAGACGAGGCGGGCGTTGACGTAGACGATGGCGCTCACGCCCAGCTCTCCCCCGCCCAGCCTTCCACGCCGCGACTGCGTCGGGTGAGGACGTCGAGGCACGCCATGCGGACCGCCACGCCCATCGCGACCTGTTCGGTGATGGCGGACTGCGCGCCGTCGGCGACGCTCGAATCGATCTCGACGCCGCGGTTCATGGGGCCGGGGTGCATCACCAGCGCATCCGGCGCGGCGCGCGCGAGCCGTTCGGGCGTCAGGCCGTAGCGCAGCCGATACTCGCGCGGGGAGGGGACGTAGGCCCCGTCCATCCGCTCGGTCTGAAGCCGCAGCATCATCACCACGTCCGCCCCCTCCAGCGCCCGGTCGAAATCGGTGAAGGGCGTCACTCCCATGCGCTCGACGGCGGCGGGCATCAGCGTGGAGGGCGCGCAGACGCGCACCTCGGCGGCGAGCGCGGTCAGCGCCAGGATGTTCGACCGGGCGACGCGGCTGTGGAGGACGTCGCCGCAGATGACGACGCGCTGGTTCACGATGCGCCCGCGTCTGCGCCGGATGGTGAGCGCGTCGAGCAGCGCTTGGGTGGGGTGCTCGTGCCGCCCGTCGCCGGCGTTCAGCACCGGGCAGTCGACCTTGTCGGCGATGAGCTGAACCGCGCCCGAGCTGCCGTGGCGGATGACGAGCACGTCGGCGCGCATCGCGTTCAGCGTCTGCGCGGTGTCGATCAGCGTTTCGCCCTTCTTCACCGACGACTGCGCCGCGTGCATGTTGACCACGTCCGCGCCCAGCCGCTTGCCCGCGATCTCGAAGGACAGGAGGGTGCGCGTCGAGTTCTCGAAAAAGGCGTTGATCTGCGTAAGGCCCGCCAGCCGCTTGTCGGGCTCGCCGCGCACGACGTCGACCCAGCGCTCGGCCTCGTCGAGCAGGAAGGCGATCTCGTGCGGCTGGAGCCCTTCGATGCCGAGGAGGTGGCGATGCGGGAACACGGCCCCGCCCGGGATCATGGCGGCGGGACGGTGGTCGGAAGGCGTCATCGAAGCGGCGGGTTAGCGGGCGCGGGGTGGACGGGCAACCTCGCCAGTCGGGCCTCAGCGCGCGCGGCGTTCGAGATACAGATAGGTCGGGTCGAAATCGGCCAGGCGGACCAGCCCCGGCCGGTCCAGGATGCGGACGCGATGGCCCGTGAAGGTCAGCAGGCCCTGCTCGCGCAGCTCCTTCAGCGTGCGGTTCACATGGACGGGCGTCAGGCCCAGGCACTCCGCCAGCGTCGCTTGCGTGAACGGCAGGTCGTAGTCGGGGCCGTCCGCCATCTCGACCACCGCCAGCCGCTCGCGCATCTCGAGGAACAGGGCGGCGAGCCGGGCGGCGGCGCTGCGGCGGCCGAGCGACAGCTCCCATTCGCGGTGGATCGAGGCGTCGAGATTGGTCGAGAACCAATAGACCCGCGTCAGATGCGGGTGGTCGCGGGTGATCGCCTCCAGCCGCTCATGCGGCACCGTCGCGACGCGGCATGCCGTCAGCGTCGCGATCCCGTGATCGAGGCGCTTCAGCGTGAAGCCGTGCAGGTCGACGAAGTCGCCGGGCACGTGCAGCTCGCTGATCTGCCGCTCGCCGCCGCGCAGATCCTTGTACCGGGCCATGAAGCCGTCGAGCAGGATGGTGCTGTGGGTCAGCTCCTCGCCGGCGCGGATGATCGTCTTGCCCGCCGGATAGTCGATCTGGCGATCGACCGCGGCGCGGATCGCGTGCTCCTCCTCCGTGCTGATCTCGTCGCGCGCGCGCAGGCGCTGGAGGTGCCGTCCGATCACGCGGGCTGGTCCGTCCGCACCGCGAACGCGTCGGCGAACGGGACTATCGACAACGTCCGGCGGTCCTCGCCGACGATCTCGACGCGGCCGCCCAGGTCGATAGCGCCCTGGCTCGCCTCCTCGCTGATGATCGATCGGATGCTCGCGACGGCGGCGCCCCGCGCGGCGTCGAGATCGGGGAGGTCCTGCCCCTCCTCGTCCTCGACGAACCCGATCCGATTGTGCACATGCAGAAAGAAGCGCGGCATGGTCGTAGGGAACGTCCTGCGGACCGAGTCTTTCCCCGCGAATGCGTTGATCTGGATCAACCGCCTGCGGTCCGCCCGATGACGACCACGAGCGGGTCGCTCCTGGCGCCGTCGGTGAGGACGCGCGTCTCGACGGCGTCGAACCCGGCGCGGGCCATGTACAGCCGGATCAGCTCCGCCTGGCCCGCCATGTCGAGCGCCCGCCAGATCGCCACCGCCTTGGTCGGGAAGCAGCGGTTGGAGTAGCTGACCGCGAATGCGCCGCCCGGCCGGAGGACGCGCGCGACCTCCGCGAACACCTCGACGGGGCGCTGGAGGTACTGGACACCGACGCAGCAGAGCGCGGCGTCGAAGCTCGCCTCGTCGAGCGGCAGGACGGGGTCGCCATTCAGGTCCTGCACGAACCGGCGGCACAAGCGCGGGTTGGCGGCGAGCTCGTCGGCGTTCATGCCGTGGCCGACCACGTCGCCGAGCGGCATGTCGTCCGGCAGGTGGCTGACCCAGCTCGACATGAGGTCGAGCACGTCGGCCCCGGGCGACAGGATCCCGCGGTAGCAATCGGTGAGCGCCGCAACCGCCGCGTCGTCGATATGGTGGACGAGCCTGGGCGGGGCGTAGAAGTCGAGGTCGGGCGAGGCGTCCTGCT
>DASVSW010000041.1:0-1995 GCA_036387895.1 Sphingomonas sp. | reverse complement strand
CCTCCTCGCCATGCGCGTGGCCGCCGCCCGGGCGCGCCGGGATGCCATAGTTCGTGTCGAAATAGCCGACGGAGACGCCCAGGCTGCCGCCCTCGTTGATCAGCGCGAGGCCGCCGCCCAGCGTATAGGTCTCGGTCGCGCTGTTGGGCAGGCGGCCGCGCAGGTTCGCGAACTCGCGCGCCTCCTCGGCTTCCTCCTCCTGCCCTTCCTCCGCCTCCTCGGCGGCGATCTCCAGCTGCTCGGCGCGCAGGCGCGGCGAGAGCACGAAGCCGCCGACGCGCAGGTCGTCCGTCTTGCGATAGGTGCCGTCGACATGCGCCACGATGTTCGGGGTCAGCGCCACGTCGACGCCCAGACCGCCGCTCCGCTCCTCGGCCGCCGAGCCGTAGGTGCCGATTGCGTCGACGTGGATCCCCTTCTCCGGCACGCCGCGCGGGATGCGGCGGTCGATGACGTTGACCGCGCCGCCGATCGCCTGGCTGCCGAACAGCAGCACGGCGGGCCCGCGCAGCACCTCGACGCGCTCGGCGGTGAGCGGATCGATAGTGACGGCGTGGTCGGTCGAGGTGTTGGACACGTCGAGCGAGCCGAGCCCGTCGGTCAGAACGCGCACGCGCTCGCCCTGGAAGCCGCGCAGCACGGGCCGCGACGCGCCGGGCGCGAAGGAGGTGGCGGACACGCCGGGCTGACGCGTCAGCGTTTCGCCGATCTGCGGCCGGATGTCGCGGACGAGGTCGTCGCCCGCCAGGACCGACTTGCCCGCGAGGATGTCGAGCTCCTCGACGAAGGGCGCGGTCACGACCACGTCGCGGCTGGGCTCGCCGTGGACGGGGTCGGTGCGCTGCGGCTCCGACGCCGTCTGCGCCGTGGCCGCGGTGCCGGCGAACACGCTGGTCGCCAGAAGGAATGCGATCTTCTTCACTTGGAACCCTCCCTGAAGCGCGCGGCTTTAGGGGTGACACTATATCGTCTCAAGTCTGAATCGGATGCTCCTCGTCGATTTCCCGACGGTTGCGTCTTCGGAACCACGGGCTTGATCGCGGCGAGGCGGACCCGCAGTTTGGGGCGATGTACGAAACGATCCTGTACGACGTCGCCGACGGCGTCCTCACGCTGACGCTGAACCGGCCGGAGCGGCTGAACGCGTTCACGCCGCGGATGCGCGAGGAGCTGGTCGACGCGGTCGACCGGGCGGACGCCGACGACGCGGTCAGGGCGGTGGTGGTCACGGGCGCCGGCCGCGCCTTCTGCGCCGGCGCGGATCTCAGCGCGGGCTCGGCGGCGTTCGACTACGCCGCGCTGGGCGTGGACGGGCCGGTCCGGGCGGACGGCAGCGTGGACTATGCACATGAGGCGGTGCGCGATTCAGGCGGGCTGCTGACGCTGCGGCTGTTCCGGTGCCTCAAGCCGCTGATCGCCGCGATCAACGGGCCGGCGGTGGGAATCGGGGCGACGATGACGCTGCCGATGGACGTCCGGCTGATCGCGGAGGAAGCGAAGGTCGGCTTCGTCTTCGCCAAGCGGGGGATCGTGCCCGAGGCGGCGTCGAGCTGGTTCCTGCCGCGGGTCGTCGGCGTGTCGACCGCTTTGGAATGGTCGATGACGGGGCGGCTCGTCACGGCCGGACAAGCGAAGGAGGCCGGGCTGGTCCGGTCGGTCCACGCCGCCGACGAGCTGCTGCCGGCGGCGTACGCGCTGGCGCGGGAGATCGCGGACAACGCCGCGCCCGTGTCGGTGGCGCTGACGCGCCAGATGATGTGGCGGGGGCTCGGCATGGGCGACCCGATGGAGGCGCACCGGGTGGACAGCCGCGCGGTGTACGCCCGCGGGCGGTCGGGCGACGCGCGCGAGGGGGTGGCGAGCTTCCTCGAGAAGCGGCCGGCAGCATATCCGGACCGGGTGAGCCGGGACATGCCGGACTTCTTCCCGTGGTGGGAAGAGGAGGGATACCGCTGACGATCACTCCACCCCGGCGTAGGCCAGGGCGCAGGGCGG
>DASVSW010000040.1:0-6512 GCA_036387895.1 Sphingomonas sp. | reverse complement strand
GCCTCGTAGAAGTGCGGCCGCACGCCCGTCTCCGGCACCGCGGCGAGCGAGATCAGTTCCCCTCCGAACCCGTTGAACTCGGCATCGACGAAGTAGCGCATTGTAAAGCCCCTTCCGACGAGACAGATTACACTTCCGCCTCAAAAGCTACACGGCTCAACGCACATCGCCAGATCGGGTTGCGCCCCGTTCCGGGACTGGACGGGGTTAACGACGCTTCGTCCCAAGCGGGGGCATCGCCCGCCGGCGTTCATCGGCCGGCGTCCGCGGGATTCAGCGGGCCGGTGCAAAGGCTTATCGGAAACACCTTCCCAACCGGGGCGTCGCGCGTCGCGTCGCGGCGGTGATGGTGTACGAAATACTACTTATCGCTCGTCGGGCTCCGCCGCCCATGTCGCGAGCAGCGTATGCGCGATGGCGTAGGGTGGCGGCGCCACGAACGGCCCCTCCCCGCCCGCCAGCACGGCGCGGACCTCCTCGCGAGGCACCCAGATCGCCTCTTCGAGCTCCGAGGTGTCGACCGTGAGCGCGTCGTCCTCGGCGGCGGCGACGCAGGCGATCATGAGCTGCGACGGGAAGGGCCAGGGCTGGCTGGCGACGTAGCGGACGTCGCGGACGCGGACGCCCGCCTCCTCGTGGATCTCGCGCGCGACCGCCTCCTCGACCGACTCGCCCGGTTCGACGAAGCCGGCGAGCGCGGAGTAGCGCCCGGCGGGCCAGCTCGCCTGACGGCCCAGGAGCGCGCGGCCGTCATGCTCGGCGATCATGATGACGACGGGGTCGGTGCGCGGGAAATGCTCGGTCGAGCAGGCGGCGCAGCGGCGCGCCCAGCCGGCGCGGATCACGTCGCTGGGCTGTCCGCAGCGCGCGCAGAAACGGTGGCGCGCATGCCAATCGAGCACCGCGCGGGCGGCGGCGTAGGTCGCGGCCTCGCCGTCGCGCATCTCCGCCAGGGCGGCGAGCAGGCCGGGCGAGCGGAAGGGTTGGCCGCCCGGCTCGTTGGTGATCGCGGCGAAGCGGGGGCGGTCGCCGTCGAGCCCGAGGAACACGAGCTCCGCGTCGTCGGCGGCGTCGGCGAGGCTGGTCCAGGCGAGCCGGCCCTCCTCGGTCACCTCCGGCGTGTAGCCCGGGCCGAGCACGAGCAGCCGAGCGCGCCAGTCCGCCATGGCGAGCTGAATCGCGGCCTCGTCGTTCCGGAGCCGGTCGGCGCGGTCGAGCCGGCCGCCGGTGAAGCCGGGCGTCACCGCTGCCGCAGCCGCGCGAAGTCGCGGGCGAGCGCGGGCGGGATCTCCTGGCGGAGCGGCCAGCGCTCGGCGGGGAAGTAGTTCACCATCACCGTGCCGCGCACCCCGTTCTCCGGGTCGACATAGGCGATCGTGCCTGCCGCCCCTCCCCAGCCGTACGTGCCCTTGCCGGGGCCGCCGGGCTTGGAGGCGAGGTAGACGGAGCCGCCGGCGCCGTAGCCCATCTCGGCGCCCGCGCCCTGCGTCCCGCCCGTGCCGCCGCCGATGCCGCGGAACGCGACGCCGGGCGGCAGAAGGTTCGACATGGCGAGCCGCACCGTCTCCGGCTTCATCACGCGCACGCCGTCGAGCGTCCCGCCGTTCTGGAGCATGGCGAGGAACCGGTCGTAGTCGCGCGCCGAGGACACCAGCCCAGCACCTCCATAGGGGAAGCTGGGCGGGTCGAGGTAGACCGAGGTCGCCGCGGGATCGAGCGGCAGCCTGGCGTCGCCGGCGAAGGCGTAGTTGGTCGCGAGCCGCCCGACTTCCGAGCGCGGCACGGTGAAAAAGGTCGACGACATGCGGAGCGGCGTGAAGATCCGCGTCTGGAGGAAGCGCTCGAAGGGCTGGCCCGACGCGCGCTCGACCACCGCGCCCATCAGGTCGAGGCCGATCGAGTAGCTCCACGTCGTCCCCGGATCGGCGATGAGCGGGAGCGTGGCGACGCGGTCGGCGAACTCGCCGAGCGACTTCGGCCGGACCTGCTTGGCCTGCGCCTCGACGGCGGCGTTGACCGAGCCGGGCAGGATGCCGAGCCGTTCATACTCCTTCAGCAACGGACCCTTGGTGATGATGTTGTAGCCCAGCCCGGCGGTGTGCGTCAGCAGGTGGCGCACGGTGATCGGCCGCGCGGCGGGGCGGGAGGCCAGGCTGTTCGCCCCGTCGGTCAGCACCCGCATGTTCCGGAAGGCGGGCAGGACCTCGTGGATCGGCTGGTCGAGCCGGAGCTTGCCCTCCTCGACCAGGATCATCGCGGCCATCGCGGTGACGGGCTTGGTCATCGAATAGACGCGCCAGAGCGTGTCGGGACCGGCGGGGGCGGCCCCCTGGTCGTCGGACAGGCGGCCGGCGGAGACGAAGGCCGCCGGCCGGCCCGGCGCGCCAAACGCGCCGACGATGCCGGGCATCTTGCCCTCGCGGACATAGCCCTCGAACAGCCCCTGGGTCGCCGGCAGCGGCGTCGCGGCCTGCGCCTGAGCCACCGCCGAGCGTTGCGCCTGTCCCGCCCAGGCGGCGCCCGTGGCGAGCGCCAGCGTCGCCGCGACCGATCCGAACCGCTTCATCGACCCCTCCTCAACGCTTCCGCCGCGCGCCGGAACACGGTGGGGAGCCCCGCCCGTTCCAACTCGTCGATCGGCCACCATTCGCCCGCCTCTTCGCCCGTCCCCCGCCCCGCCGCAAGCGCTAGTCGGAGGCGGAAATGGGTGAAGCCGTGCTCGACCGGGTCGGGGAGGAGGCGCCAGTCCGCGGTCGTAGGCGCGCCTTCCAAGCCCGGAGCTTCGTCGGTCCACGGCCCGGTCGGCAGCGCGCGCATGCCGCCGAGCAGCCCCTTGGGCGGGCGGCGGTGGAGGAGGACGCGGCCGTCATGCTCCAGCCAGAAGACGGTCCCGTGGCGGAGCGGGCGGTCGGGCTTGGGCTTCTTGACGGGATAGGCGTCGGGTTCGCCGGTCGCGTAGGCCGCGCAATCGTTGCGGACGGGGCAGAGGAGGCATCGGGGGCGCTTGGGCGTGCAGATGGTCGCGCCCAGAT
The DNA here is from genome assembly GCA_036387895.1 of Sphingomonas sp. Classification (GTDB taxonomy): domain Bacteria; phylum Pseudomonadota; class Alphaproteobacteria; order Sphingomonadales; family Sphingomonadaceae; genus Sphingomonas. The sequence goes on along the minus strand of DASVSW010000040.1, from coordinate 3,480 downwards.
CCATCATCGCCTGCGCGAAGTCGCCCGCCCTCGCGTCCGGCGTGATGCGGTCCGCCGCGTCGCGGGTCGCCGGGCGCGCGGCGGGGAGCGGCGTTCCGATCGCGAAGAGCCGCGCCACGACGCGCTCGACGTTCGCGTCCACCACCACCGCGCGCTCCCCCCACGCGATCACCGCCACCGCGGCCGCCGTGTACGCGCCGAAGCCGGGCAGCGCGCGCAGTCCCTCCTCCGTCCGGGGGAAGCCGTTCCGCGCCAGCAGCTTGGCGGCGGCGTGGAGGTTGCGGGCGCGGGCGTAGTAGCCGAGGCCGGCCCAGGCGCCCATCACCTCGGCCTCCGGCGCGTCCGCCAGCGCGTCGACGGTCGGGAAGCGCTCCATCCAATCGGCGAAGCGCGGGCGGACGGTGGCGACCGTGGTCTGCTGGAGCATCACCTCCGACACCCAGACGCGGTACGGGTCGGGCGTCTCGCCCGGCGGGCTCCGCCAGGGCAGGTCGCGGCGGTGGGCGTCATACCACTCCAAGAGCCGAACCGAGACGGATGAGCGCTTGGCGTCCACGTCCGCGCTATGGCATGAGCGGGACGATGAGCAAGCGGCCGAGCGCCCCTCCCCCCGAGCCCGTGCGACGCAACGGCCCCCGCCAGGTGGCCGAGCTGCTGCCCGACGTCGGGCGCGCGGCGTTCCGGCGCTTCGGCTTCGTCCAGAGCTCGATCGTCAGCCGCTGGCCGGAGATCGTGGGCGAGCGCTACGCCGGCGTCAGCCAGCCCGAATCGATCCGCTTCCCCCACGGCAAGAAGCAGGAAGGCGTGCTGACGCTGACGGTGCGGGGGGCGCATGCGGTGATCATGCAGCACATCGTGCCGGAGATCACCGAACGGGTGAACCGCTTCTTCGGCTATCCGGCGGTCGCCCGCGTCGTCATCAAGCAGGGCGAGGTCGACAAGCCCGCCCCGCGTGCGCCGCGCTCGCTCCGCCCCGCCCCCGTCGAACTCGGCGAGAACCTGAAGACGATCGTCGACCCGGAGCTGAAGGCGGTGCTCGAATCGCTCGCCGCGGGCGTCGCCGCGCGGCCCGTTCTCCCCCGTATCGGATAAGTGCCATGCGTCCCTACATCGCAGCCCTCCTCGCCATGCCCGTCCTGACGTTCGCCGCCCCCGCGCAGACGCAGCAGCGCGAATGGGCGAGGGCCGCCGTGCCGACGCCGCAGGGCGGCATGCTGATCGGCGACCCGGCGGCGCGGACCAAGCTGGTCGAGTACGGCAGCTACACCTGCTCGCACTGCGCGGAGTTCGCCGAAGCGTCGAAGTCGGGGTTGGGCGCGATGCTGCGCGAGGGCCGGGCGAACCTGGAGTACCGGCACCTGATCCGCGACCCGCTCGACCTCGCGGCCGTGATGGTCGCGCGGTGCGGCGGGCCGTCGCGCTTCGCCCGCATCCACGAGGCAATCTTCGCCGGCCAGGCGACCTGGCTCCAGCGCGGCGCGTCGTTCGCGCGGACCAACGGCGCGACGCTCGCCAAAGCCCAGCCGCTGGTCCAGCTCCGCGCGCTGGCCGACGGGGCGGGCCTGTCCGCGATCGGGCGGGCGCAGGGGCTGACCGATCCGCAGCTCGCGCGCTGCTTCTCCGACCGCGCCGGGCTCGACCGCCTGATCGCCGCGTCGCAGCAGGTTCCGGCGGAGGTGAAGGGCACCCCCGCTTTCTTCCTAAACGGCCGCTTCGCGGAGGCCGCCGACTGGGCGCGCCTCCAGCCGCTGCTCGCCGCCAAGTAAACCAGGAGCCCACCCATGAAGCGTTTCGCCCTCATCCCGCTCGTCCTGGCGCTGGCCGCCTGCGGCGACGGCGCCTCCACCGGCGGCAACACGACCGCGCCGCCGGTCGCGGCCGTCGCGGCCCCCGCCGGGCAGGACTGGACGGAGACCGTCTCGCGCACCGCCGAGGGCTTCCGGATGGGCAATCCGAACGCGCCCATCAAGCTGGTGGAATACGGCGCCCGTACCTGCCCCACCTGCGGGGCCTTCTCGCGCGAGGCGGCGGAGCCGCTCAAGCGCTACGTCGCGACGGGCAAGGTGTCGTTCGAGTTCCGCGACTTCCTGGTGCACGGCGCGCCCGACCTGGCGGCGGCGCTGCTAGGCCAGTGCGGCGGCGAGCAGGTGTTCTTCCCGATCCTCGATCAGATGTACGCCGACCAGAACGCCTATCTCGACCGGCTCCAGCAGGGCGGCGCTGCGCTAGAACAGCGACTCCAGGCGCTGCCCCCGCGCCAGCAGATCGGCGCGATCGGCGAGGCGATGGGCCTCATCGACTTCGTCAAGCAGCGCGGCGTGCCCGAGACCCAGGCCCGCGCCTGCCTCGCCGACAATGCGGCCCAGGACCGGTTGACCAAGCAGACGCAGGAGCTGACCGCGTCGCAGCGGGTGACGGGCACCCCCACCTTCTACCTCAACGACGAGCCGCTCGCGAACACCGTGTCGTGGCAGCAGGTCGAACAGGCGTTGAAGGCGCGCGGAGCCTAAGCGGCGCGTCCGAGGCGCGGCGCGACCAGCCGTTCGGCGTCGTCGCGCTCGCGGTCGAGCCGCGCTTCTAGATCGGCGATCATGGCTTCGGCGCCCGTGCGGTATTCGGCCCAGCGGTCGCCGACGCCCGACGGCGCCCAGTGCGCCGCATAGGCGCGGAACAGCTCGCCCGCGGCGATGCAGCGCAGCTTCAGCTCGCGACCCTGCGCCGCCCGGCCGGGATCGCGGGACGCGATCGCCGGGTCGAACAGCCGCAGATGCTTGTAGCGCTGATAGGCGAGGAGCGCGCGGGTCACCTCCCAGCGCAGCCGCGCCAGCGCTTCGACGTCCGCCTCCGCCGCCGTGGCGAGCGCGCGTTTGCGCGCCAGCAGGTCGCGGATCGCGGCGAGCTGCCGGTCCATCTCAGACAATGCGACATCCGCGTCCGTCATGCTCGTCCCCACTCCGCCATCACCATGGATCGGCGCGGGTTAACGAAGCGTCCCATGACGGCCGTCACCTGAGGAGCGACGACGTCTCCGACCGCTCGCGCCGCAGGTGGAGCCGCAGGTCCGCCACCAGCTTGGTCGCGGCGGCTTGGTACTCGTCCCAGCGATCGCAGACGCTGACCGCGCTCCAGCGCGCGACATAGGCGCGGAACGACTCGCCCATCGCGACGCAGTCCGCCTTGAGCCGCCGCGCGGCGCGCGCTTGGTCCGGCCCGCCGCGCGCGGCCAGGGGATCGAAGATCTCGCGATGCTTGAACCCCTGATAGGCCATCAGCGCGCGGGCGAGCTCCCAGCGCTTGCGCGCCAGCGCCGCCGCGTCCCGCTCGGGCGCGGCCAGGAGGCGCTCGCCGGCCGCGATGATCTCGAGAATTATAGTCTGGTGGGCGTCCAGCTGCTTCAATCTGTCAGGATTCGACAACGCCAGCGCCCCGGTCTGTTCACATAGGTTTACAATACCGCTGCCCTGTCGTGAACCTGCTGAT
>DASVSW010000039.1:0-1824 GCA_036387895.1 Sphingomonas sp. | reverse complement strand
GCCGGGGCGTTGCGCCCGGCGTGGAGCGCGTCGACCGACGCCAGGCGCGAGACGCTGGACGTTGAGATACGCTCGATGACCACGACCGCCTCCGATACGAGTACGGGAGCCAGCTTGCCGATGTCGAGACGGTCTGTCGCTAGGCGAATCGTCTAGACGCGGTCGATCACGGCTCCGCCCAGAGGTTCGCCAGGGTGCGGGCCGGCAGGTCGACGCGGGTCATCGGCACGAAGCCGCCGTTCGCGCCGCAGCGGACGAACGGCGCGCCCTCGGCCACGACCCGCAGCTCGTCGCCGGCGGCCGAGAAGACGGGCGTGCCGGGGACGGCGGGGACCGCCGCCATGCCGCGGCGGCGGCGCGTCCCGCGACGCCCGGCGACGCCCGGCTGGCCGCCCGACACCAGCGCCAGCGTCTTCGGTTCGTAGCGCAACCCCGTCGCCTGCACGCGGCAGTCGCCGAGCGCAGCGCCCTTGGCTTCGATGCGCCCCGCCTCGTCGATGCGGACCAGCACGCGGGCTTGGGCCGAGTCGAGCACCACGGGGCTGATGCGCATGAACAGCTCGGACTGGATGAACTCGGGCGTGAGCGGCGCGTCCGACGAGATGAACAGGGCGATGCCGTTCGGCTGCACCCAGTTCGGGGCGCCCGCCGCCCGCGCCAGCGCGTCGCGCCGGGCGCGGTAGGCGGTGAGCAGGCAAGGCTCGATCTCGTCCTCCTCCTTCGCGCCGCACGCGTCGCGCTGCGCGATCCACGCCGCCCGGCCCGCCTGGGCCTGCGCCGCCGCCGCGGCGAGGGCGCGGGGACCCGCGTTCGGGATGGCGGGCGCGGCCTTGGCCTTGGCCTCCAGCTGGGTCACGGCGCGGTCGAGCCGGCGGAGCTCGCTCGACGGCGACGTGCATATGGTCCGCTGCACCGGCGTGGCGGCGAGCTTGCAGTCGAAGGAGGCGGCGTCGACGACCGCGCCCGCCAGGAAGGCGCGCTGCATCCGCGCGAGCTCGGCGGGCAGGAAGATGGCGGCGTTGCGGCGGCTGCGGACCACAAGCGGCCCGGCGAGCTTGGAGCCCCTGAACCGGCCGAGATGCTCCAGCCCGACCTCCGTCTGGTCGAGCACCGCCCCCGTCGCGTCGACGTCGGGGAAGTAGAAAGGCCAGAAGCTCGCCTTGGTGAGGTTCGCGCCCTTGAGCGACAGGTCCTCGCGGTCGAGCGGGCAGCCGTCGACGGCGGTCAGGCCGCACTCGACGCGGAAACCCGTCAGCGTCGCCCCGTCGAGCTTCAGCCCGCGCATCGACCCGCTCCAGCCGCCGTCGAGCCGCGAGCGGGTGAGGTCGACCCTCGTCGCGTCGACCTGCGTCAGCTTCGAATCGCGGAACAGCGACCAGGGCATCTTCGCGTCCACGAACTTGGCGCCGGTGAGATCGCTGCGGATGAAGCCGATCCCCGTGCCGGTGAAACCGGTCCAGTTGCTCAGGCCCAGCTTCGCGTCGACGAAGCAGATGTCGTTGAGCTTGCGCCCGGAGAAGCGCTGGCCCGACAGGTCGGCGTCCTTGACGAAGATCACGCCCGTCCGCTTGGCGCGGAGCCGGGCCAGCGTGCGCGACGACTTGACGGTGCGCCCGTCGACAGCGCCCTTCGGCGCGTCCGTCACGCCCAGGGCGGGCGCGTTGGCGAGGCAGGACGTCGCGGGCGGCGGCTCGACGGGGAACAGGTCGCCCCCCACCGGCGCGGCGCGGGCCGGGCTTTGCGGCGCGGGGGCGGCCGGCTCCGTCTGCGCCGCGAGCGGCGAGATGAGCGTCAGGGCGAGAAGGCGCATGGATTCGACGATCA
>DASVSW010000038.1:0-5704 GCA_036387895.1 Sphingomonas sp. | reverse complement strand
CGGGGAATAGGGGACGAAGCCGATGCCGTGCTCGCGGCAGACGGGCAGGATGTCGTCCTCCACGTCGCGTTCCCACAAGGAGTACTCGCTCTGAAGCGCGGTGATGGGGTGGGTGGCGGCGGCGCGGCGCAGCGTGTCGGGGCCGGCTTCCGAAAGCCCCAAGAAGCGGACCTTCCCTTCCGCGACGAGCTCGCCCATCGCGCCCACCGTCTCCTCGATCGGGACGTTCGGGTCGACGCGGTGCTGGTAGTAGAGGTCGATCGTCTCGATCCCGAGCCGCCGGAGGGAGCCTTCGACCGAACGACGGATATTGTCGGGCGTGGAGTCGACGCCGACGATCTCGTTCCCTTCGAAACGGAAGCCGAACTTGGTGGCGATCACCACCCCGTCTCGCCGGCCGCGGATCGCTTGGCCCACCAACTCCTCGTTCTGGAACGGGCCGTAGATCTGGGCGGTGTCGAAGAAGGTGACGCCGAGATCGATCGCCTCGTGGATGGCGCGGGTCGACTCGTCGGCGGTGGCCGCGCCGTAGTTGATGTTGCCGTCGCGGATCATCGGCATGCAGCCGATGCCGATCGCGGAGACTTCAAGCAGCGGTCCGAGGTTGCGGTACTTCATGAAGGTTCTCCTCCGGGGTGTGCGCGGCGACCGTGGCGGTGGCCGCGAGGTCCATGCTGACGTTGCCCAACGTGCGGAAGATGTCGGGGAAGGTCTCGACGGCGATGAGCAGGCCCAAGGGCTCGATCGGGACGCCCAGCGCCACGCAGACGGGCGCGACGGACGCGAAGAAGCTGATCTGCGCGGGCAGGCTGATCGAGCCCAGCGACACCAGCGCACCGGTCAGCACCGCCGCGGCGAGCGCGCCGGGGGTCACGGGCAGGCCGAACCAGTGGGCGATGTAGACGGCGATGGCGACGTTCATCGCGGGCTGGGTCGCGCGGAGCATCGCCACCGTGAGCGGCAGGGCGACGCCGGCCTTGGCTTCCGGGATGCCCAGCGTCCGCGCGCCGCCGAGCATGGCGGGCAGGCTCGCGAGCGACGATTGCGTCGAGATCGCGACCGCCTGGGCTGGCAAAAGCGCGCGGGCGAAGCGCAGCGGCGAGGTGCGGCCCCCGATCCAGGCGAGCGGATAGGCGAGCAGCATCACGACGAGGCCGATCGTCGACACGATCGCGATGTAATGGAGGAGCGCCCCGAAAGCCGAGGTGCCCGCGCGCGCACCGACGCCGTAGGCGAGCGCGAACACGCCGATGGGGGCGAGCCACAGCACCCAGTCGATCAGCACCAGCATCGCGTCGCGGATCGCGGCGAAGGCGCGGACCAGGATCGATCGCGCGGCGGGGTCGATGCGCGTCACCGCGAAGGCGAAGGCGAGGGTGAAGATGATCAGCGACAGGAGCGCGTTGTCGACCGCCGCCTTGAACACGTTGGTGGGAACGATCGTCGAGAAGAATTCGGACAAGGGCGGCGGCGGGGTGACCGCCTCCGCGCCGCCCAGCGCGCGGCGGAGCGCGCCGGCGGCCTGCGCGGGCACGGGGAAGAGGTCGAGAAGCACGGGCGTGAGCAAGGCGGACACCGTGCCGGTGACGAACACCAGCCCCAGGATCAGCGCGATCATGCGCGCGGTGACGCGGCCCGCGCCCGCGGCCTCCGCCGTGTCCGCCACCGCCGTCACGAGCAGCGCCACGACCAGCGGGATCACCGTCATCTGCAGCCCGGCGAGCCAGGCGGAGCCGAGCGGGCCGACGATCGCCAACGATCCGTTCGCGAAACCCGTCGACAGCGCGGCCGCGCCGACGCCCGCGAGCAGGCCGGCGACGAGGGACAGTAGGATGAGGGTGGCTCGCGACATTCTCGCTCTGTGAAGGAAGGGCGGCTAAAGGCAATGTTCACGCTCTAGCGAACGGTTCAGGGATCGGATGGCAAGAAAATATTTCGGCACGGACGGGATCCGCGGCCTGACCAACGCCAGCGCGATGACCGCCGCCATGGCGATGCGCGTCGGCATGGCGGCGGGGACGTACTTCCGCCGCGGCGAGCACCGGCACCGCGTGCTGATCGGCAAGGACACGCGGCTGTCGGGCTACATGCTCGAATCGGCGCTGGTCGCGGGCTTCACCAGCGTCGGCATGGACGTGATCATGACGGGGCCGATGCCGACGCCCGCCGTCGCGATGCTGACCCAGTCGATGCGCGCCGACCTGGGCGTGATGATCTCGGCCAGCCACAACCCTTACGCCGACAACGGGTTGAAGCTGTTCGGCCCCGACGGGTTCAAGCTGTCCGACGAGGCGGAGGCCGCGATCGAGGCGCTGATCGAGGGCGACACGCCGCTGGCGGCGGCGAGCGAGATCGGGCGGGCGCGGCGCATCGAGGACGCGCAGGGGCGCTACATCCATTTCGCCAAGTCGACCTTCCCCGAGAACCTCAGGCTCGACGGGATGAAGGTCGTCGTCGACTGCGCGCACGGCGCGTCCTACCGCGTGGCGCCGTCCGCGCTCTGGGAGCTGGGGGCGGAAGTGGTGGCGATCGGGGTCACGCCCAACGGCAAGAACATCAACGACGGCGTCGGCTCGACCGCGCCGCAGACCCTGTCCGACACGGTGGTGGCGAGCGGCGCGGATCTGGGCGTCGCGCTGGACGGCGACGCCGACCGGCTGATCGTGGTAGACGAGCGGGGCCGTGTGGTCGACGGCGACCAGCTGATGGCGACGATCGCCACCGCCTACGCCCGGCGCGGCGCGCTGAAGGGCGGGGGGCTGGTCGCGACGGTCATGTCCAACCTCGGGCTGGAGCGGCACCTGTCGGCGCAGGGGCTGCGGCTGGTCAGGACCAAGGTCGGCGACCGGCACGTGCTGGAGGAGATGCGCGCCCGGGGGTTCAACGTCGGCGGCGAGCAGTCGGGGCACATCATCCTGTCCGACCATGCGACGACGGGCGACGGGCTGGTCGCGGCGCTGCAGGTGCTGGCGGAGATCAGGCGGGCGGGCGCGCCGGCGAGCGAGGTGCTCCACCGGTTCGAGCCGCTGCCGCAGCTCCTGCGCAACGTGCGCTTCTCAGGGGGCAAGCCGTTGGAAGCCGACGCCGTGAAGGCGTGCATCGCGGAGGCCGAGGCCGAACTGGCGGGCGCCGGGCGGCTGGTGATCCGGCCGTCGGGGACGGAGCCGGTGATCCGAGTCATGGCCGAGGGCGAGGACATGGGCCAGGTCGAGCGGGTGGTGACGCGCATCTGCGACGCGGTTCAGCGGGCCGCGGCCTAGATGCTCGAGATGCGACCCGATTGCGAGCGGTGCGGGGCGGACCTGCCGGCGGCGACGCCCGGCGCGTTCATCTGCTCGTTCGAGTGCACCTTCTGCGCGGAATGCGCCGACGCGCTGGACGAGCGCTGCCCTAATTGCGGCGGCGGGCTGGTCGACCGGCCGACCAGGACGGGCGCGGCGCTGAAGAAGAACCCCGCCTCGACCGAGCGGAGGTATAGCGCGTGATCCCGCGCGTGCTGATCGTCGCCGGGTCGGACTCCGGGGGCGGGGCGGGAATCCAGGCGGACATCAAGACCGTGACGATGCTGGGCGGCCACGCGATGACGGCGGTGACCGCGCTGACGGCGCAGAACACCTTGGGGGTGCAGGGCGTGCATCCGGTGCCGGCGGCGTTCGTCGTGGAGCAGATGCGGAGCGTGCTGACCGACATCGGCGCGGACGCGGTGAAGATCGGGATGATCGGATCGGCGGAGACGGCGCACGCGGTCGCCGACGAGCTGGAGCGGCTGGACGTGCCGATCGTGTTCGACCCCGTGATGGTCGCGACGAGCGGGTCGACGCTGGCCGACGCCGACACGATCGCCGCGTTCGAGCGGCTGATGCGGATCGCGAGCGTCGTGACGCCTAACCTGCCCGAGCTGGCGGCGCTGGGCGGCGAAGAGGCGGTGCTGGCGCTCGCGCCCGCGGTGCTGGTCAAAGGCGGACATGCGGAGGGCATGCTGATCGCCGACCGGCTGGCGACCCGCGACGGCGGCGGGACGGTTTGGAGCAACCATCGCATCGCGACCCGGCATACGCACGGGACCGGCTGCACCCTCGCGAGCGCGATCGCGACGCGACTGGGGGAGGGGCGCAGCCTCGAGGACGCCGTCGACGCCGCGATCGGCTTCGTGCGCGCCGCGATGACGCATGCGCCGGGCCTGGGCCGCGGGGCGGGACCGTTGGGGCAGGGGCTGACCCCGCATCGGCTGCCGCCCGAATCGCCGGGGCCGACCCTGCGTTGACGGAAGGGCTCGCCGCGTTCGACCGGCGCTTTCCCGCGCCGCTGGCCGGCGTCGACGAGGTCGGGCGGGGGCCGTTGGCCGGACCGGTGGTCGCGGCGGCGGTGGTGCTGCCCGAATCGGGGTGGCCGGAGGGCATCCGCGATTCGAAAAAGCTGACCGCGGCCGCCCGGGAGCGGCTGGACGCGCTGATCCGCGGATGCGGCGCGGTGGGCGTGGCGGTGGTCGAGGCCGAGGAGATCGACCGGCTCAACATCCACCACGCGACGCTGACCGCGATGGCGCGGGCGGCGGCGGCGCTGCCGACGCGGCCCGCGCACGCGCTGGTCGACGGCAAGTTCCTGCCCGCGCTCGGCATTCCGGCGACGGCGGTGGTGAAGGGTGACGCGCAAAGCTTGTGCGTCGCCGCCGCGTCGATCGTCGCCAAGGTCGCGCGCGACCGGATCATGGCGCGCGCGGCCGAATCGCACCCGGCTTACGGATGGGTCCGGAACAAGGGCTATCCTACCCCGGAGCATCTTCTCGCGCTTGGCCGGCACGGGCCGTGCCCGCTCCATCGGCGGAGCTTCGCGCCGGTCGCCAAGCTAATCCTGAAGGATGCGGTAACCGCGCCACACCCCTAGCGCTTGAGTCGGAGTTCCCGGATGGCCCCCCACATCTAGGCGGGTCGCTTTCCGTTCCGCGGTCTTAACGAACTCTCAAGCCTTTCCGTTAACCAATGCGCGCTTGACGGAATCCGGGGTGGCCGGGGATGATCAGGCTCAATTCGGGTGGGGACGAGATGGGGGCGATCGGCACGATCGCGCGGACGGTTGTCCGCGCGGATGAGGGGGAGTCGTCCCTTCCGCTGGACCAGATCCTGATGGCGGACTGCATCGCCGCGATGAAGTCGCTGCCCGAGAAGTCGGTGGACATGATCTTCGCCGACCCGCCCTACAATCTCCAGCTCGGCGGCGAGCTGTTCCGGCCCGACGGCAGCCATGTCGACGCGGTGACGGACGATTGGGACAAGTTCGACAGCCTCGCCGCCTATGACGCGTTCACCCGCGCCTGGCTGGCGCAGGCGCACCGCATCCTGAAGGACACGGGCACGATCTGGGTGATCGGCAGCTACCACAACATCTTCCGTGTGGGCGCCGCGGTTCAGGATTTCGGCTTCTGGATCCTGAACGACATCGTGTGGCGGAAAGCCAACCCGATGCCGAACTTCAAGGGCACGCGCTTCACCAACGCGCACGAGACGCTGATCTGGGCGTCGAAGCACGAGGGATCGAAATACACCTTCAACTACCGGTCGATGAAGACGTTGAACGACGAGCTCCAGATGCGCTCCGACTGGGAGTTCCCGATCTGCGGCGGCGGCGAGCGGTTGAAGCGCGGCGGGGTGAAGGTCCATCCGACGCAGAAGCCGGAGGCGCTGCTCTACCGGGTGCTGCTCGCCTG
>DASVSW010000037.1:0-3169 GCA_036387895.1 Sphingomonas sp. | reverse complement strand
TCGGGCACGGGCCTGGGTTCGTCGGGCACGGGTTTGGGTTCGTCGGGCTCGGGCCTTGGCGGCACGACCGACCGCGACCGCTTCTGAGCGATCGCATCCGGTACGGGCGCGCGCGGGAAAACGCGCGCCCGCCCCGCCAGGTCAGAAGCGGTCGCGGTCCTTGCCGGTGCCGCCGATGCCCGAGCCCAAGCCGGTCCCGGTCGTTCCAGTCGTCCCGGAGGTCCGGGTCGTCTCCAGATCGTCGATGTCGACCTCCGTGCGGCGCACGGTATCGTCGATCTGCTCGGTGCGCTGGGTCGCCTCCTTGTGGACGGAGATCTCCTCGACGACGCGCGCGGTCTTGCCGACCACGGCCTCCTCGGCGGTCTCGGTCATCGAGATCTCGCGCTCGCGGAAGGCGTCGGCGTCCGCGCCCGTCAGCTTGTGGTCGACCGGGCGGCGCTCGACCTGGACATGCTCCTCGCGAAGCGTGACCTGCTCATGCACCGGCACCTCGCGGACATAAGAGCGGACGCGCACCCCGCCGCGGTTCACTTCGCGCTTGCCGACGACCAGCTCTTCCTCGACCACGTCGATCTTCTCGGTCCCGCCGGTCGTGAGGCGGTCGGTCATGTCCGCGCGGCCGGTCGTCCCCGCGCCGATCGCGGAACCCGTCGCGCCCAGCGCCGCGCCCGTGCCCATCGACGCATGACGCGACTGGTCGTAATCCCAGCCCGACTGACGCCAGGACTGCGTACGGTCGTCGAGGTCGATCGAATTGGCGTTCTCGAGCACGCGGACCGCCTCGTCGGCGTCGTCCTCGTCCACCTCGGCCGTCAGCAGCGCGCCGCCGCGGCGGATGCCTTCCTCATAGGTGTGGCGGTCCTCGTCGGGCAGGAACGCGTTCTTCACGCTGCCCCAGAAGCCCTTGTTCTCATGGGTGGAATAGGCGGACGACTCGTTATAGCCGGTGGACTGCTGGTCGTGGACGTGGACGCCGCTGATGTCGATGTTGGCGGCTTCCAGGCGCGCCTTGGCGGCCTCGGCGTCGGCTCGGCTGTCGAACAGAGCTGTCAGGGTACGGCTCATTTCACGATCTCCTTGGGGCTGTCGGGGCTTTCTTCTCGTTCCACCACCGCCCGCATCGCACGCAGGCGCACGGGTTCATCCAACGTCTCGACCGATCGGGTCCGCCTCAAGCGGACCTCCTCCTTGAGCACGAGACGCTTTTCGACGACCAGGACCTCCTCGACCACGGGGATGATCACCATCTCGCCGTCCTCTCGGATGGGCGGAACGGCGTCGACCTCGCGCCCGATGGGCACGCGTTCGACCTCCACATGATCTCGGAACAGCTCGGCGCGGGCGTGGTCGGTGCGCCATTGCACCTCCGTCCGCACCCGCACGCGGCCCGTCTCGACCAATCGCTTGGCGACGACGAGCTCCTCCTCGACGAGCGGTATGGTTTCGGTTTCTCGCTCGTCCATCCTGGCCTCGAAACAAACGGTGTGGCGGGCGCCGAACGAGGGGGACGCGACCGCTGTTCCGGCGACCTGAAGCCTGGGGTCGAACCGGGCTATAATCGCGACGAACCGAGTATCGTAGGTTAGCGCGCCGATCCGATCGCTTTTGTTATCATAGCGTAACGACGTCCATAGCGAGGTACGGAACGCGAGAGTGACGCCGCTCCGCGTCGGAAGCGCTTTACCCGGCCGGCCAGTCGGGCATAAGTTTCGTTATGGCCGACCTCCACCAGACGCACGGCGTCCGAGACGGCGCCTGGGAGCGCCCCGACCTGACCCGGCGCGATTGGCTGGAGGCGGGCCAGGCGCTGCTCAAGCGCGGCGGGCTGAAGGCGCTGAAGCTCCGCCCGCTCGCCGACGAGCTGCGCGTCTCGACGGGCAGCTTCTACCACCACTTCCCCGACTTCGACGCTTATCAGGGCCGCCTCGCCGCCTATTTCGCCGAAGCGCAGATCACCGACCTGATCGACGCCGTTTCGCGATCGGAACGCGACCCGGTCGGCCGCATCCGCCTGCTGGCGGCGCTGTCCGCGCGTCACCGGCTCGCGCGCCTCAGCCTCGCGATGCGCGCCTGGGGCGAAAGCGACCCCCGCGCCAAGGCGGCGGTCGACCGGCACGACGAGATCCTGCTCGGCTTCCTCGCCCGCTGCCTCGCCGAGGCCGGCTTCGAGCCGCGCGAGGCCGCCCTGCGCAGCTACGCCATCGTCGCCTGCGGCTTGAGCCGCATCCACGCGCCGAGCTTACGCGAAGGCGATCTGACCGAAGACCTCCTCCGCCTGCTCTGCACCCCATGAGGGCGCTGACGGTCACCGCGCTGTCGGACGACCTGTCGGGCGTGGCGCTGCTCGACGCGCCCGATCCCGAGCGGCGGCCCGGCCAGATCCTCGTCCGGGTCCGCGCGGCGGCGCTCAACCATCCCGACCTCCTGATGACGCGCGGCGCTTATCAGCTGAAGCCGCCCCTCCCCTTCGCGCTCGGCATGGAGATGGCGGGCGAGGTGGTCGAGGCCGACGCGGAGAGCGGCTTCCGCCCCGGCGACCGGGTCGCGGCCGGCACGCGGCTGGGCGCGTTCGCCGACCTCGTCGCCGTCGACGCGGCCGCCGCCCGCCCGATCCCGCCCGAGATGGACGACGCGGCGGCCGCCGCGCTCGGGGCGGCGCACCTGACCGCCCATGTCGCGCTCGTCCGGCTCGGTCGCCTGCAGGCCGGCGAGTGGGTCCTCGTCCATGGTGCTGCGGGCGGCGTCGGCCTCGCCGCGGTTGATCTCGCCAAAGCGCTCGGCGCGCGCGTGATCGCCACCTCCCGCTCCGCCGAGAAGCGCGCGCTGATCGAACGCGAGTACCGGCCCGACGCCGTCCTCCCCGCCTCCGGCTTCCGCGAGGCGGTCAAGGAGCTGACCGGCGGCGGCGCGGACCTGGTGTTCGATCCGGTGGGCGGCGACGTCTTCGACGAGTCGACGCGCTGCGTTGCGTTCGGCGGTCGGCTCCTCGTGGTCGGCTTCACCTCCGGCCGCATCGCGACGCTGCCGACCAACATCGCGCTCATCAAGGGCTTCTCCGTCATCGGCGTCCGCGCCGGGGAGCATTGCCGCCGCTTTCCGGCGCTCGGGCGCGAGAGCCTCGACGCGGTCTGGTCGCTCGCCGCGGCGGGGCGCATCCGCCCCCGCG
>DASVSW010000036.1:0-12945 GCA_036387895.1 Sphingomonas sp. | reverse complement strand
CAGGCTTCGGTCCGAGCGTTGGCGACGACCAAGGGCTGGCGTCCGCTACGCGCGCGTCAGGGCTTCGAGCCTTGGACCGATGATTACTCGACGATCGTGCCGCTGCTGCACGCCCTCCGCTAGTCCGCGGGGGCGAGCGCGCCCGTCAGCCGGCGGATCAACGCCTGTTGCCGGTCGAGCTCCGCCCTGGCTTCCGCCTGAAGCGCGGTCAGCGCCGGATACTCGCCCTGCAACGTCGTCGCGCGCGCGACGACGAGCTCCGCGACGTCGGTGAAGCGTTCGGACGTCGCGGCGCGGAGCACGTCCAGCTCGCCCAGCGCGACCTGCGCCTCCAGCCACGGTTCGCTGCCCGCGGCGGCGCCTCGGGCGCGCGCCGCGGCGGTCTCGGCCCGTCCAGCCGCGGCGGAGAACTCGGCCGCGCTCTCCGCGAGCGCCGCGCCGACCTCCCCCAGCCGCGCGTCGAGCGCCGGATCGGCGACCGGCGGCCGAGCGGGCTTCGGATCCGGCTCCTCGAACCCCAGCCGCTCGATGGGCCGGATCGCCAGCGACGGGTAGGTCCCTTCCTGCCGCGCGCACCCCGCGGCTAAGAGTAGGGCGAGCAGGTGGGAAGGCCGGATCATCCGCCCAGCCATTAGGCGGCGAGGAAAAAGCGCACAACGGGCTTGCGCCCTCCCGCCGCCCGTTCTAACAGCCGCGCTCCAATGCGCGCCCGTAGCTCAGCTGGATAGAGCATCAGACTACGAATCTGAGGGTCGGACGTTCGAATCGTTCCGGGCGCGCCAATTTTCCCGAATCGCTAGCGTGATCGGCCGGACCTTCCTAGGACGGCGGCGATGACGAGCGACCTCCCCGCCAGCCTCGCCGGCTGGACCGAAGCGCCCCGTGCGCGCCGCCTCAACCAAGCCCCTTTCCGGCCCGACGGGCGCTATGTCCTCTGCTGGTTGCAACAGGCGTTGCGCGCGCGCGACAACCCGGTCGTCGACGCCGCGATCCGCCTTGGCAATGAGCTCGGCCTGCCCGCGCTCGTCTATCACGGCCTGCGCGAGGATTACCCCTTCGCCTCCGACCGACTCCACCGCTTCATCCTGGGCGCGAGCCGCGACGTGGCGATCGGCTGCGAGCGGCGCGGGCTCGCCTGCGTCCAATATGTCGACCGCGCGGCGAAGCGCGAGAAGGGGCTCGTCTACCGGCTCGCCGCCGACGCCGCGGCGGTGGTGCTCGAGGGCCAGCCCGCCTTCGTCGCGCAGTGGCAGGCCGAGCGCGTCGCGGCCAAGGCGGAGACGGCGGTGTTCGCCGTCAACGCCGCCTGCGTCGTTCCGCCCGCGGCGCTCGACCAGGGCGTCGGCACCACCTCCGCCTTCCGCCGACGGCACGAGAAGGCGCGGGACGGATGGTACGCGTGGCGCGACGAGGCGCCGGAGGTGGCGCCCTATGAAGGCCCGCTTGCCTATGAGCCCGACCGGCTCGGCGGGCTGTCCGACGCGGAGATCGACGCGCTGGTCGCCTCGCTCGAGATCGACCACGCCCTGCCGCCGAGCGCGATGCTGCCCGGCTCGCGCGACGAGGTGCTGATCCGCCTGCGCCGTCTGACCGAGGAGGTGCTGCC
This sequence comes from Sphingomonas sp., assembly GCA_036387895.1. GTDB lineage: Bacteria > Pseudomonadota > Alphaproteobacteria > Sphingomonadales > Sphingomonadaceae > Sphingomonas. The sequence continues at coordinate 11,339 of DASVSW010000036.1, read as the reverse complement.
CGCCTATGCCGAAGCGCGCAACAACGCGTCCCGGCCGGAAGGGGCGAGCACGCTGTCGCCCTACCTCCATTTCGGCGTCGTCGGTCCGCGCGAGGTGATGGCCGCGATCAAGGCCGCCGACGCCCCCGCCGAGCAGCAGAACAAATTCGCCGACGAGCTCCTCACCTGGCGCGAATGGTTCCACTACAAGGGCCGCACGATGCGCGTGCCCGAAAGCTACGCGCGCATCCCCAATTGGGCGCGGACGCAGCTGGATGAGCGTGCCGACGATCCCCGTCCCGATCTCGAGACGCTGGACGCGTTGGTGCACGGCGAGACGCGCGACGAGACCTGGAACGCCTGCCAGAAGCAGTATCTGATCGATGGCTGGATGCACAACAACCTGCGCATGTACTGGGCCAAGCGCATCATCGCGATGACGCCCGACCCGCGCACCGGCTGGGCCACCGCCTGCTATCTGAACGACCGGCTGAGCCTCGACGGGCGCGACCCGTCCACCTACGGCAACCTCGCCTGGGCCTGGGGCGACAGCTCGCCGGGATACCGGCGGAATCCGATCTACGGCATCGTGCCCACCCGCACCGACCGCTCGATCCGCGAGCGGCCGGGCGGGCCGGAATGGCTGGCCAAGGCGGCCGCGCGGCCCGGCCCGCGGCTCAGCGTCCCCGAGCGCCCGCCCGAGGACCCCTATCTCAGCGAGAAGCTGCCGATCTGAGGTCTCAGAAGCCAGTCTTCGCAAAGATGGGCCACCCCCGCGTAGGCGGGGTCCATAAACTCTTGACGGCGGAGACTGTGGGCCCCCGCCTGCGGGGGGTGGCGACGTTCTTCCTAGGCGCACGCTTCACCCCAACCCGCGCACCAGCGCCAGCACGCGCTCGGCCAGCGCCGGGTGGCAGATCAGCAGGTCGGGCAGCGACGGGTCGGGATTGTTGTACCGCAACCGCGATCCGTCGACGCGGCTCGCGTGATAGCCCCGCGCCAACGCCACCGCGGCCGGGGCGCAATTGTCCCACTCATACTGCCCGCCGGCATGGAGGTAGATCTCCGCGCGGCCGTCCGCGACCGCCATCGCCTTGGCGCCCGCCGATCCCATCGGCACGAGCTCCGCGCCCAGCGCTTCGGCGACCGGGTGCGTCATCGCGGGCGGACGCGTCCGGCTGACGACCATCCGCGGTCGCGTCGGCGCGGCGGGCAGGGCGGGCGCGGCCTCGCCGGTGTCGAGCACCCGGTCGAGCCCGGGCAGCGCCACCGCGCCGGCGCCGGGCGCGCCGTCGACCGACAGCGCCACGTGCACCGCCCAATCGTCGCGGCCTTCCGAGTATTCGCGCGTCCCGTCCAGCGGGTCGACGATCCAGGCGCGCGACCGGGCGCAGCGCAGGCGATCGTCGGCCGACTCCTCGGAAAGCACCGCGTCATCCGGCCGCTCGGCGGCGAGCCGGTCGAGGATCAGCCGGTTCGCGACCCGGTCGCCCTCCGCGCCCAACGCCTTGCCCTCGAACTCGCCGCGCTCGCGGAGCGCTAGGAGGAGCCGGCCGGCGTCGGCGGCGATCCATCGGGCGAGTTCTGCGTCGGTCATCAAGGGCGCGTAGGGCAGCGTCGGCCCGCGCTCAACCTCACACGCCCTCGGCGCGCTCCCGCTCGATCGAGTCCAGGATGCGCGCGCCCGCCATGAACACCGCCAGCGGGCAGACCGCGAACAGGATCTGCCCACCCACCCCGGGATAGGTTTCGAGATAATGGACGCCCCGCTCGCACGCGCCTGTCGCCAGGCCGTAGAGGACGAGAAAGGCTTCGAACTTGGTCTTGATGACGAACAGGCGGGCGACACGCTGGAACATGGCCCGAGTTAAGCAAGCTCCGCGCCAGTTACGGATTTCCGCGGGTCACCCGTGAACGAACAGGGTCAACTGTCAATTAACTCGACGATCCCGAGCGCGTGGAGGAGCTCGGCCCGGGCACGCTCGATCCGCAGGAAAAGGGCGGGGTCGCCGATCGCGCCCGGCTCGATCGCCTCCGGCCAATACCCGTCCACGACCGACGCGATCAGGTCGAGCCGCGCCTCGTCGACCAGGAAACGCGGGTCGATCGTCGCGGGGTCCGCGACGACGCGCAGCCGGAGGCAGGCCGGACCGCCGCCGTTCGCCATCGACTCGCGCACGTCGACCACCTCCAGCCGGCGGATCGGGCCGTTGCCGGCGACCATCTCCTGCAACCAGCCCCAGACGCGCCCGTTCTCGCGCGCTTCGCCCGGCAGGATCAGCGTGGTGCCGCCGTCCGGCGGCGTGACCAGCTGCGCGTTGAACAGGTAGCTCGACACCGCGTCGGCCAGCGACACGCGCGCGTCGGGGACTTCCACGATCTCGACCGCGGGCATCAGCCGGCGGAGGTCGGCGTAAAGGGCGTCGCGATTCTCGAAGGCGAGTTCGTGCGCGAACAGCACCGGCCCGTTCGCCACCGCGACCACGTCGTTGTGGAACGCGCCCGCGGCGATCGCGACCTCCGACTGTTGGACGAATAGCGTCCGCTCAGGGTCGAGCCGGTGCGCCCGCGCCACCGCTTCCGACGCGTCGCGATGCTGGCGCGCGGGGAAGGGGCCGCCGCGCTCGCCATAGACGAACACCTCGACGCTGGGAGCGCGGTGGTCGGGCGCGAGGCGCATATGGTTCGCCGCGCCCTCGTCGCCGAAAGGGGCGGGGACGGGGCCGTGCACCGCGAACGCCGGACCCGCGAAGGCGAGCCGGAGCTGCGCCAGCGTGTTCGGCCATTCATGGCTGCGATGCGGCATCGTCAGCAGGTTCGCGACCGTCAGGTGGCAGCGCCGGTCCGCCGTGTCGGGCGCGGGGCTGACCGTCGCCGCGTTCGCCGCCCACATCGGCGAAGCGGACAGCGCCTGCGCCTGGAGGTGAGGTGCGGCGTCTTCGTAGCGCTGGTGCAGCGCCTCTAGCCAGCGCCGGTCGGGGCGGGGGTGGGGCAGGAGCACGCCCTGCGTCAGCCCCAACCTGATGTTGGCGCGCATCTTCTCCACACCCTGCAGCGCCGCCGCGCGCGGGTGCGAGACATGGCCCGCGTTGCGCGTCGCGGCGAGGTTGCCCGGGCTCAGGCCGGCGTAGTTGTGGCTGGGGCCGACGATCCCGTCGAAGTTGATCTCGCGCATCACATCCACCGGGGTACGTGCCAAACCGCCTCGTCCTTCACGGCGCCGATCGCCCGGCCCGCGTCGGCCGACAACGCCACGCCGCCCTCCGCCGCCCGGACCGTCCCGCAGGTGCAGCGGAAGTCGCGTAAGCGCCCGCGTGCGACCAGCGCCTCCTCGCCGCCGTCACGGTCGATCGCGACGGCTCGCTGCTCGCGCGCCTCGCGGATCGTCCTGACCTGATCGGTCTGCGCGGTCATCGTCGGTCCGCCGTCGAAGATGTCGAGATAGCCCTCGTAGCGGAAGCCCTCCTTCTCCAGCATCCGCATCGCCGCCCGCCCGCTTGGGTGGGGCAGGCCGATCGCGGAGCGCGCGGCGTCGGTCAGCATGGCCGTGTAGATCGGATGCTTGGGCATCAGGTCGGCGATGAACTGGTGCCCGTGGATCGCGTTGAACTGGTCGGCTTCCTGGAAGCTCATGCCGAAGAAGCGTCCCGCCAGCCCGTCCCAGAAGGGCGACCCGCCCGCCTCGTCCATGACGCCGCGCAGTTCCGCCAGGATGCGGTGGGCGAAACGCTCGCGGTGCATCCGGATGAACAGGTAGCGGCTCCGCGCCAGCAGCAACCCCAGCCCGCCCGCGCGCTCCTGCGGGTGGAGGAACAGGCCGCCCACCTCGCTCGACCCTTCGAGGTCGGTGGCGAGCGTCAGCATCTCCGCGCGGAAGGTGCGCGACAGCTCGCGGCTGTGCTGTGTCAGCGTGCCCAGGCGATAGCTGTAGAAGGGGTGCTTCTGCCCGACATGGGTGAAGATCTGGCACGTGCCGCGCACCTCGCCGGTGTCCAGATTCTCCAGCATGAGGACGAACAGCTCGTCGTCCACCTCGCCGCGCGGCTCGTCGCGGCCGAACGCCCGCTCGCTCCGCTCCAGCTTGGCGAGCAGCGCGTCGCGGTCGGGCGGCAGGTTGGTGAAGCCGCCGCCCGTGAGCTTGGCGAACTCGTACAGGTGCCGGAGGTCGTCCGGGCCGGCGGGTCGGATGACGTGGGTCACAGGCGCCCCCGCTCGGCGATGCGCAGGATCGTCACCGCCGACAGGGCGGCGCGCTCGGGAAGGCTGTCGACGATCATGAACTCGTCCGAAGAATGGATCGCGCCGCCGCGCACGCCCATCGTGTCGACCACCGGCACGCCGGCCGCCGCGATGTTGTTGCCGTCGCACACGCCGCCCGTGGCGCGCCGGCCGATGCTCAGCCCCAGGTCGCGCCCGGCCTCGCCGACCAGCGCGAACAGCGCTTCCGCGCCGGCGTCGACGGGCTTGGGCGGGCGGTTGAACGACCCGTGCGCCCGGACGGCGACCTCGTGTTCTCGCGCGACGTCGGCGACCGCCCGGTCGACCGCGGCGCGAGCCCGCTCGATCGCGTCGCCGTCCGCCGGGCGGAAGTTGACGCGCAGCACCGCGCGGTCGGGGACCACGTTGTTCGGCCCGCCCCCGTCGATCCGCGCCGGATTGACGGTGAGCCCGTCCGACTTCGCCGACGCCAGCCGCAGCGCCAAGGCGGCCGCCGCGACGACCGCGTTGCGCCCGTCCTCGGGGTTACGACCCGCATGCGCCGCGCGCCCCTCGACGACGATCGAGAAATTGCCGGTGCCGCCCCGCGCGCCCGCCAGCGTGCCGTCCGCCAGCGCGGGCTCGTAGGTCAGCGCCGCCTCCTTGCCGCGCGCGACTTCCGCGATCAGCGCGGCCGAGGAAAGCGACCCCGTCTCCTCGTCGGAGTTGATGAGCACGTCGTACCCGATCCGGTCGCGAAGCGGGCTCGCCTCGACCGCTTGTAGCGCGGCGAGCATCACGGCCAACCCGCCCTTCATGTCGGCCGCGCCCGGTCCGTTGACCGTGCCGTCGTCGCGCGGCGTGACCTGCTGGAACGGGTGATCCGCCGGGTACACCGTGTCCATGTGCCCGGTGAACAGCATCCGCAGCGCCGCGTCGGGCCGGACGTTCAGCAGCAGGTGGCGCCCATGCTCGATCGGCACCACGCGCCCGTCCGCCTCGACCCGCTCGGCGGGCGCGGGCTCGACCAGCCGCAGCTCGCCCGGCAGCGCCGAAAAGGCGTCGGCCAGCAGCCCCGCCATGGTCGCCAGCCCGTGAAGATTGCCGGTCCCGCTGTTGACCGCGCTCCAGCGCAGCGTCCGGTCCAGCATCGGCGCGTCGCCCGCGCGCGCGATCGCGTCGCGCTCGATCCCCGTCAGCCCCTCCTGCATCCGCTGTCCCTAGCGGGGCCTCACCGGCGGGGCAAATGCGGGCGGAACATCGCCAGCACGTCATCGTACAGCGCGCGCTTGAACGGCACGGCCAAGGCCGGCAGCTCCTCCGGGTCCGCCCAGCGCCACGCGCGGAACTCGGGGTGGGCCGTGTCGATACGGACGTCCGGATCGCGCCCGGTGAAGCGGTACAGGAACCACCATTGCCGCTGTCCGCGCCACTTGCCGCGCCACACCTTGCCGATCATCTCGGGCGGCAGGTCGTAGAACAGCTCGCGGTCGCCGCGCGCGATCAGTTCGACATGCTCGGGCGCGATCCCCGTCTCCTCGCCCAGCTCGCGACGCGCGGCTGCTTCCGCGTCCTCGCCGGGGTCGATCCCGCCCTGGGGCATCTGCCAAGCCTCGAGCACGGTGTCGATCCGCTGCCCGACGAAGGCCCGGCCGTCCGCGTTGACCAGCATGACGCCCGCGCACGGGCGATAGGGGAGGGAGGCCTCCTCGCTCATCCGGCCGACGCCTGCGCCATCACCCGCTCGCCCTCGACCTCCGCGATCATCGCCCTGACCGCCGACAGGTACCCGGCGACGTCGCCGACGCTCGACGGGATCGCCTTGCGCAGCGTGACGAAGCCATGGACGTTGCCCACCGCCTCCCGGTACACGACCGGCACCCCCGCCCGGATCAGCGCGGCGGCGTAGGCGCGTCCCTGGTCGCGGATGGGGTCGAGGCTGGCGGTGATCACCACCGCGGGCGGCAGGCCGTCGAGCGAACCCGCCATCGGATTGCCGCGCATGTGCTGGAGGTCCGCTCCGTAAGCGTCGGCGAACCAGTTCATCGTGTCGCGGGTCAGAAGGTACCCTTCCGCAAACCGGTCGAAGGACGGGTGCTCGACCGCCATGTCGGCCGCCGGATAGATCGGCGCCTGCACGATCACGGGTGCGGCCGCCGGCGCGTCGCGCAGCGCCATCGCGGTCACGATCGCGAGCGTGCCGCCGGCCGAATCGCCCGACACGACCAGGCCCGTGACCTTGCGCCCCAGCTCCGCCGGGCTCCCCGCGACCCAGCGCGCCGCCGCCTCGCAATCGTCGGGCGCCGCCGGCCATTTGTGCTCGGGCGCGAGGCGGTAGTCGACGGAGACGACCGGCAGCCCCAACAGCCGCGACGCCTCCGCGCAGAAGCTGGCGTGCGTGTCGAGGTCGCCGATCACGAACCCGCCGCCGTGGAAGAACACCACGACCGGCCCCGGCTCGCGCGTCTCGCGCACGTCGAACAGCCGGGCCGGGATCGGGCCCGCCGGGCCGGGGATCGACAGGTCCTTCACCAGCCCGAGTTCGCCGACGGGCGGGTCGGCCACGTCCTTCATCGCCCGGTACATCGCGCGCGCGGCGGGCGCGTCGACCTCGTGCGTCTTCGGCCCGGGCAGGCTGTTCAGGAAGCCGAGGAACTGGCGCACGTCCGGTCGGACATAGGGGTGCTGTTCCGATCCGGTGACCTGCTCCAGCCCGTCCGTCATGCGCCTCTCCCGTTCGATCTCGTCGACGCCTAACTAGGCGCAAGTGATCCACGTCGTCCATCACCCCGACTACGTCGCCCCGCCCGACCCGCGCTCGCGCGCCCAGTCGAGCAAGAACGGCCTGATCCGCGACCAGCTGCGGGACAGCGGCGCGCCCGTGACCTGGCACGAGCCCGAGCCGATGCCGCGCCGCTGGCTCGAGGAGGTCCACGACCCCGGCTACGTCGCCGAAGTCCTGTCCGCATCCGTCCCGCGCGAGAAGGAGCGCCGGATCGGCTTTCCCGTGACGGAGATCGTCGCCCGCCGGTCGCAGGTCGTGCCCGCCGGCACCTGGCTCGCCGCCCGGCTCGCGCTCCAGCACGGCTTCGCCGCCAACAGCGCCGGCGGCAGCCACCACGCGCTGGCCGACACGGGTGCCGGCTATTGCGTGTTCAACGACCTCGCCCTCGCCGCCGTCCGCTTGACGGAAGAGGGCACGGTCGAGCGGCTGCTCGTCGTCGACGTCGACGTCCACCAGGGCGACGGCACCGCCGCGCTCACCGCCGGCCGGCCCGGCATCGCCACCTATTCGATCCACGCCGCCAAGAACTTCCCCGCCCGCAAGGCGCGCTCGACGCTCGACGTGGCGCTCGCCGACGGCGTCGAGGACGAGGAGTATCTGCAGACACTGGAGGAGACGCTGACGCCTATGCTCGACGACCAGCGGCCGCAGCTCATCCTGTACCAGGCGGGGGTCGACCCGTTCGCCGGCGACCAGCTCGGCCGCCTCGCGCTGACGGAGGAGGGCTTGCGCCGCCGCGAGCTGCTGGTCGCGCAGTTGGCGCGAGAACGTGCCGTCCCCCTCGCGAGCACCGTGGGCGGCGGCTACGGCCCCGACAAGCCCGCGCTGGCGAAGCGCCACGTCGACGCGATCCTGACCTTGGGCGAAGCGCTCGCCCGCTGATATGACGGGAGCCGCCAACCGTCATCCCAGCGAAAGCTGGGATCGCATGGTTCGGGCCGGGTGCGTTCTCGGCGAGCGATCCCAGCTTCCGCTGGGATGACGATGGGACGCGAGGACGGGAAGGCCATGCCCCGCAAACCCGCGTTTCCCGCACCCCCAACCTGTTCTAGCTTGGCCGACCGGCTCGGCGCCCATAGACGGCCGCCACACATCAGAAAGGACCTCATGGCCACCGCCGTCCACGAAGTGACGCCCGAAGAGGCGTCGGCCCGTCCCGCGCTCGAGTCCGTGCCGGAGTCCGTAGTCGTCCGCTTCGCCGGCGATAGCGGCGACGGCATGCAGCTGACCGGCGGCCAGTTCACGCTTTCGACGGCGCTCGCGGGCAACGACCTCGCGACCTTCCCGGACTTCCCCGCCGAGATCCGCGCGCCGCAGGGCACGCTGTTCGGCGTCTCCGCTTTCCAGATCAACTTCGGCTCGGACGACATCGAGACCGCGGGCGACCAGCCCGACGTGCTGATCGCGATGAACCCCGCGGGCCTCAAGGTGAACGTCGATCAGCTGAAGGCCGGCGGCCTCATCATCGCCGACGAGGGCGAGTTCACCGACCGCAACCTCGCCAAGGCCAAGTACGACGCCAACCCGCTCACCAACGGGTCGCTCGCCAAGTGGCAGCTCCTGTCCTTCAACATCTCGCAGCTGACGCTCGACGCCGTGAAGCCCTTCGGCCTCGGCAATAAGGAGGCGCTGCGCTGCAAGAACATGTGGACGCTGGGCCTGGCGCTCTGGATGTTCGACCGCCCGCGCGAGCCGATCGTCGACTGGCTCAAGGCCAAGTTCGTCAAGGCGCCGCTCCTCGCCGAAGCGAACATCGCCGCGCTCAACGCCGGCCACGCATATGGCGAGACGGCCGAGCTCGCCGGTCCTCTGAAGCAGCACCACATCCCGGCGGCGCCCGCCGAGCCCGGCCTGTATCGCACCGTAACCGGCGCGGAGGCGATCAGCTTAGGCCTCGTCGCGGGCGCGCAGCTCGCGGGGCTCCCGCTCTTCTTCGGCGGCTACCCGATCACGCCCGCGTCGGCGATCCTGCACTTCCTGGCGCGGCTCAAGGAGTATGAGGTCACGACCTTCCAGGCGGAGGACGAGATCGCCGCGATCTGCTCGGCGATCGGCGCGTCCTACGCGGGCCAGCTCGGCGTGACCTCGTCGTCCGGCCCCGGCATCGCCTTGAAGGGCGAGGCGATGGGGCTGGCGATCATGACCGAGCTGCCGCTCGTGATCGTCAACTCGCAGCGCGGCGGGCCTTCGACGGGTCTGCCGACCAAGACCGAGCAGTCGGACCTCTACCAGGCCGTCTACGGCCGCAACGGCGACGCGCCGATGCCGGTTCTCGCCGCGCGCTCGGCCGCCGACTGCTTCGAGGTCGCGATCGAGGCGGTCCGCATCGCCGTCCAGTACATGACGCCCGTCATGCTGCTCACCGACGGATACATCGCCAACGCCGCCGAGCCCTGGCGCGTGCCGGACGTGAGCGGGTACAAGCCGTTCCCGGTACAGTTCACCACCGAGCCGAACGCGCCCGACGGCAAGTTCCTGCCCTATCAGCGCGACGACAAGCTCGCCCGCCCCTGGGCCAAGCCCGGCACCCCCGGGCTGCTCCATCGCATCGGCGGCATCGAGAAGAAGGCCGGGACCGGCCACATCGACTACTCGCCCGCCAACCACCAGGAGATGACCGACATCCGCCACGACAAGGTGGCGAACATTCGCGTGCCGCTCCAGAAGGTCGAGCTCGGCAACGAGAAGGGGCCGCTCGTCGTCGTCGGCTGGGGCTCTACCTTCGGCCCCATCCACCAGGCCGTCCGCCGCGCCCGTCGCCGGGGGCAGGACGTGGCGCACATCCACATCCGCCACATCCATCCCATGCCCGCCAACCTCGGCGCGCTGCTCCGCAACTACGACCGTATCATCGTCCCGGAGATGAACACCGGCCAGCTCAAGACGGTGCTCCGCGACCGGTTCCTCGTCGACGCGCAGCCGCTGAACAAGGTGTCGGGCCAGCCCTTCCGCATCGCGGAGATCGAGGACGCGATCACCCAAGCCCTCCACGGTCACGTCGGCGGCGAAGTCGCCCCGGACGCCTCGCAGCTTCCGGAACCCGTCTCCGGCCACGACGACGGCTCCAACCGCGGCGCGTTCTCGCCGCAGTCGGCGGCGTGATCTTCTTCCCCTCTCCCGCTTTCGCGGGAGAGGGTGGCCGAGCGCAGCGAGGTCGGGTGAGGGCCCGTCTTTGCAGCGACAGGCCCTCACCCTGGCCCTGCGGGCCTGTCCCTCTCCCGCGAAAGCGGGAGAGGGTGTAAAGGTACAGCCATGAACGACATGAGCCCCATCACGACCAAGCCGAAGGACTGGGAGACCGACCAGGAGGTCCGCTGGTGCCCGGGCTGCGGCGACTACGCGATCCTGAAGGCCGTCCAGCGCACCATGCCGGAGATCGGCGCGCGTCCTGAGAATACCGTATTCGTGTCCGGCATCGGCTGTTCGTCGCGCTTCCCCTATTACATGGAGACCTACGGCTTCCACACGATCCACGGCCGCGCGCCCGCGGTCGCGACGGGGGTCAAGCTCGCCAATCCTGAGCTCGACGTCTGGATCATCACCGGCGACGGCGACGCGCTGTCGATCGGGGGCAATCACACGCTGCACCTGCTGCGCCGCAACCTGAACTGCCAGGTGCTGCTGTTCAACAACGAGATCTACGGGCTGACCAAAGGGCAGTATTCGCCCACGTCGCGGATCGGCACGCGCACGCCGTCGACGCCGCTCGGCTCGGTCGACCGGCCGGCGAACCCCTGCGCCTTCGCGCTGGGCAGCGGCGCGCGGTTCGTCGCGCGCGGGATCGACGTGCACAAGAACCTCGTCGGCGTCCTCAAGGCCGCTTACGCCCACCAGGGCGCGGCGTTCGTCGAGATCTTCCAAAACTGCATCGTCTACAACGACGATGTCTTCGCGCCCTTCACCGAGAAGGCGCAGGCGCAAGGGTCGCAGCTCTGGGTCGAGCACGGCGAACCGCTCCTCTTCGCCGGCGGGAGCAAGGGCCTGGCGCTCGATCCTGAGCGCCTGACGCTCAAGGTCGTGGACGTGGTCGACGGCGACGCGTCGGGGATCGTCGTCTACGACCAGACCAACCGAGGCCTCGCGCACATGCTCGTCGAGATGCCCTTCGGCCCGTTCCCGATGGCGCTCGGCGTCCTCTACGACGACCCCGCGCCGACCTTCGACGAAGCCGTCGTCCTGCAGAACGCGCAGGCGAGCGAGGGCAAGAAGCCCGACCTCCAGAAGCTGCTCAGCCAGGGCCAGACCTGGATGGTCGACAAACAGCCCCACGCGATCTGACGCGCATCTAGTCCTCCCCCGCCGGGGGGAGGGGAACCGCGAAGCGGTGGAGGGGGAGGACCGCTCAAGCGTCTGGGAGTCCTCCCCCTCCGTCCGGCTG
>DASVSW010000035.1:0-4296 GCA_036387895.1 Sphingomonas sp. | reverse complement strand
CGCGGGGTCGCTGGGGCGGTCTCCTCGAAAAGTTCGGCCAGCTTCTCGGTCATCACGCCGCCGAGCTCCTCCGCGTCCACGATGGTCACGGCGCGGCGGTAATAGCGGGTGACGTCGTGCCCGATCCCGATCGCGACCAGTTCGACCGGCGACTTGCCCTCGATCCAGCCGATCACCTGACGGAGGTGCCGTTCGAGGTACGAGCCCGAGTTCACCGACAGCGTCGAGTCGTCGACCGGCGCGCCGTCGGAGATCACCATCATGATCCGACGTTCCTCCGGCCGCGCGAGGAGGCGTGCGTGCGCCCAGAGCAGCGCCTCGCCGTCGATGTTCTCCTTCAGCAGCCCTTCGCGCATCATCAACCCGAGATTGGTGCGCGCGCGCCGCCACGGCTCGTCGGCCTTCTTGTAGACGATGTGCCGGACGTCGTTGAGCCGCCCGGGCGCCGGCGGACGGCCCGCCGCGAGCCAGGTCTCACGCGATTGCCCGCCCTTCCACGCGCGGGTGGTGAAGCCGAGGATCTCCGTCTTGACGCCGCACCGTTCGAGCGTGCGCGCGAGGATGTCCGCCGAGATCGCCGCGATCGAGATCGGACGCCCGCGCATCGACCCCGAATTGTCGATGAGGAGCGTCACCACCGTGTCGCGGAACTCGGTGTCGCGCTCGATCTTGTACGACAGCGACTGCATGGGGTTCACGACGACGCGGGCGAGCCTGGCGGCGTCGAGCAGCCCCTCCTCCTGGTCGAAATCCCAAGACCGCGACTGCTGCGCCATCAAGCGGCGCTGGAGCCGGTTGGCGAGCTTCGACACGGCCGATTGCAGGTGGACGAGCTGCTGGTCGAGATAGCCGCGCAGCCGCGCGAGCTCGTCGGCGTCGCACAGGTCGGTCGCGGCGACCACCTCGTCGTAGCGCGTGGTCCAGACCTTGTAGTCGAACTGCGGCGACAGGTCGGCGAGCGGGCGGTTGGGGCGGGTGGGCAGCGGCGCGTCGTCGCCCTCGTCGCCGGGGTCGCCGTCCATGTCCTCCATGTCGTCGCCGAGCTCGGACCCTTCGCCGTCCTGCGAGTCCGACTCGCGCTCCTGCCCCCGCGCTTCGACCTGGCCCTCGCCCTCGGCGCCTTCCTCCTGGTTCTCCTCGCCTTCGTCCTGCTGCTGGTCGTCCTCGCCCTCGGCCTCGTCGCCGCCCTCGTCCGCCTCGTCGGGCAGCACCTCGCCCTCGACGAGCTCCAGGTCTTCGAGGAGCTTGGTCGCCAGCGCCTGGAACGCGCGCTGGTCGTCAAGCGCGAGGCTGAGCGTCGACAGGTCGGCCTTGGACTCGATCCATTCGCGCACCAGGTTCAGCCCCGGCACGGCGGCGTCCGGGACCGCCTCGCCCGTCAGCGCCTCGCGCACCATCAGCTGGAGCGCGGTCGACAAGGGCACCTCGGCCAACGTGCGCGCCCGCGTGATCGGGTCGGAGCGCAGGCGCACGTCGAGCGCGACGCCCAGATTGTCGGCCACGCCCCGGTAGCCGCGCGACCCCAACGCCTCGACGCGCGCCGTCTCCACGGCGTCGAACACCGCGCGCGCCACCGCCTCGGCGGGCGCGCCGCGCGCGTGGAGCCCGGCGTCGTGGTGCCGGAGCCGGAGCGCGAAGCCGTCCGCGAAACCGCGCGCTTCGGCCACCTGGTCGGGCGGGAGCTGGCGCGCGGGCATGGGCACCTTCAGGTGCTTGCCCGACTGGGCGGGCGCGTCGGCGGTGAAGGCCAGCTCGACTTCCGGCTCGTCCGCGATCGCCCTGGCGGTCCCGGCGAGCACCGCCTTGAAGCGGTCGAGGGGGGTCTCCTGGGTCACCAGAGCACCTCGCAACCGAACCCGGCGACCTGCTTGTCACGGGTCACCACGGTGAGCTTCTCCAGAAATCCCTGTGCGGCGATCAGTCGATCGAACGGGTCACGATGCCGTCCCTCCAACGACCCGGCCCGAAGCGCATGCCGATCCTCCACGGGAAGGCGGATGAAGCCGTTCGAACGCATCAGCTCCGGATACTGACCTTCGAAATCGTCGATCTCGTCGAGCTTGCCCGCTTGCGACTTGATCGCGATCTCCCACACGCTCGCTGCGCTCACGTAAACGGGAGCCTCACCCGCTCCGATCATCTCGGCCGCTTGACGACCGAGCCTCGGGTTCTCGGTCCACCACCAGATCGCGGCATGCGTATCGAGGAGGTATCCGCGCCCCGTCAAAGGCCGTACTTCTCGAGCCGCTTGCCCTCCCAAAGCTCCAGCTCGTCTTCGGGCAAGGGATCGAACCAAACGGAGTCCGGTATGTCGCCCGTCAACCTCAGGCCGCCGGGCTTGCGACGCGGTTTTCCCGGCGCGCTGTACGGCACCAGCTTGGCCTTCGGTTCACCGGCCTTGGCGATGACGATCTCCTCGCCGGCGCTGGCGCGATCGATCAGGCGCGACAAATGGGTTTTCGCGTCATGGACGTTGAACGTCTTCTGGGGATCGGCTTCGGCCATCATCGCCTCCGAGGTGGACTAACCAGACTTAGTCCACCTATGTCGCACGTTCAAGCGCGCCCCGCCACGCTCTCCGGCAGGTCCTTGCCGAACACGCGCTGATAGTATTCCGCCACGAGCGGCCGTTCGTTCTCGTCGCATTTGTTGAGGAACGACAGGCGGAACGCGAAGCCGACGTCGCCGAAGATGAGCGCGTTCTGCGCCCAGGTGATCACGGTGCGTGGGCTCATCACCGTCGAGATGTCGCCGTTGACGAAGCCCTTGCGCGTCATGTCCGCCACCCGGACCATCGCGTCCACCGTCTTCTTGCCTTCGGGCTTGTCGTACTCGCCCGACTTGGCGAGCACGATCTGCGCCTCGACGGCGGCGGGCAGGTAGTTGAGCGTGACCACCACGTTCCAGCGGTCCATCTGGCCCTGGTTGATCTGCTGCGTGCCGTGGTACAGCCCGCTCGTGTCGCCCAGGCCCACCGTGTTGGCGGTCGCGAACAGCCGGAAATACGGGTTGGGGCGGATCACGCGGTTCTGGTCGAGCAAGGTCAGCTTGCCCTCCGTCTCCAGCACGCGCTGGATCACGAACATCACGTCGGGGCGGCCGGCGTCGTATTCGTCGAACACCAAGGCGGTCGGCGTCTGCAGCGCCCAGGGGAGCAGGCCTTCGCGGAACTCGGTCACCTGCTGCCCGTCGCGCAGCACGATCGCGTCGCGGCCGACGAGGTCGATGCGGCTGATGTGCGCGTCGAGGTTGATCCGGATGCACGGCCATTTCAGCCGCGCCGCCACCTGCTCGATATGCGTCGACTTGCCGGTGCCGTGATAGCCCTGCACCATCACGCGCCGGTTATGCGCGAAGCCCGCGCACACCGCGAGCGTGGTGTCGGCGTCGAAGACATAGGCCGGGTCGAGGTCGGGGACGCGCTCGTCCGCTTCGCTGAACGCGGGCACCTGCATGTCGACGTCGATCCCGAACAGGTCGCGCACGGAGACCATCTTGTCGGGTGCCGCCAGCAGGGTCGTTTCGCGGCTGTCGGGCTTGGTGTTGGAAAGGTCGGTCATCGGGGGTCCTTGGGGCAACGCCCTCCCTTGCCGCCGCCCGCTCGCGAAGTCGAGTGATCGGCTAACCGGAGACGTCCGCCTTGGGCGGCGGCGGGAACAGGGAAGCGAAGCGCCGAACCGCTTCCCGGTTCCCTTCGATCGTGAGCGCGCCCGACGATTCGAGCGCGTCCATCTCCGCGCCCGCATAGACCAGGGCCGCCACCCCGCCCGTCGAGCCGCCGAGCGTGAAGTCGGGCGCGTCCGGGGCGCCCCGCCCGATCGCGGCCGATCTCCGCTCGATCAGGAGGTGAAAGGCCTCTTCGCCGAAGACGAGGCCCACCCGTATCGCGACGCCCTCGGCCCGCTCCGCCGAGAACATGGTGCGGAGCGACAGCATCAGCGACACGGGGCTGAACGGCCGCGTCGGGTCGTGCGCGGGCGACCGCGCCGCCCAGCGGCCCAGCGCCTGGAAGATCGGCCCCGCCTCCCGCCCCCAAGGCGTCAGCCCATAGACCTGGACGGAGGCGGGGGGCGGCAGCTTCTCGCGCCGGACGATCCCCGCGACCTCCAGCCCTTCGAGCCGTTGCGTCAGCACGTTCGCGGAAAGCGCCGGCAGGCTCCGCCGGAGCTCGGAGAAGCGACGCGGCCCCAGCATCAGCTCGCGCATCACCGGCAACGCCCAGCGCTCGCCGATGATGTCCATCCCGTGCGTGGCGGCGCAGGCGTCGTCGTAGCGCCGCTTCGCCTCGCTCCGTCG
>DASVSW010000034.1:0-5113 GCA_036387895.1 Sphingomonas sp. | reverse complement strand
GGGGCGGATCACCCCTCTTCCAATGTAGGAGATCCCATGCTCCATACTGAAGGGTGAGCACCCGTCACGCCTTTTCCTTCTTAGTCTCCTGGGGCAGCGAGGCCTCACCCGCCCTATGCGTCCTGCCAGCGCGGCGCGTCGGCGGCGCGCGGGTGCCGCAAACCCGTCGTCCTCGCGCCGCGCGACCGTCGCGCAGGTGGCGCGTCCCGGGCGCCTTCCCGCCGCGTTCCCGGCGCGTGCGGCCCGAAATCGCGTTCACGCCTTCACATCCGTCAACTCGTTCAGCTTCGCCGCCGCGGCGCCCACGCCCGCCGCTCCCCGCGCCCTTGCCAAAGGTCCGTATCGGGCGCACGCTTCCGGGCATGCCCATGTTCCTGATCCCGCTCGCGCTTTTCGCCGCTCAGGAGACGGCTGCGACGCCTCCCCCGCCTCCGCTCCAGGCCCCTGCCGACGCGCCGGCCGATCCGGCCGCCGAGGCCGCCGCCGACGAGCTCGCCTTCGCCACCGAGGACACGCGTATGACGGTGCCCGTGGAGGTCGCCGGCACCGGCCCCCACCGCTTCATCATCGACACGGGCGCGCAGCGCACCGTGATCTCGCGCGAGCTGGCCGACGAGATCGGCCTGGCGCGCGGCCGCCGCGTCGGCGTGGTCGCGATGACCGGCCGGCAACAGGTCGACACCGTGCTCGTGCCGTCGATCAAGGTGTCCACGCTCGGCGGCGAGCGGATCGAAGCGCCGCAGCTCGAGCGCCGCTACATGGGCGCGCCCGGCATCCTCGGCATCGACACGCTCCAGGGCCACGCCGTCTCCATCGACTTCGACACCGAGACCATGTCGGTCAGCCCCTCCTCCGCGCGCGACAAGCGGCGCGGGCGCTCCACGCCCGGCGAGATCGTGGTGCGCGCGAAGAGCCTGTTCGGCCAGCTCGTCGTCACGGACGCGACCTTCGGCCGCACCAGGGTCCGCGTCATCCTCGACACCGGCACGCCCGTCAGCATGGGCAACGAGGCGCTGCGCCGCCGCGTGATGAGCACGCGCAAAAAGGGCCGCGACGTCGAGCTGGTGAGCGTGATCGGCGGCAAGATGACCGCGGGCTACACCCAGATCCCGCAGGTGAAGATCGGATCGGCGACGATCGAGAACCTGCCCGTCGCCTTCTCCGTCGCAGCACCCTTCAAGGAATGGGCGCTGGAGGACCGGCCGGCGATCCTGCTCGGCATGGACGTGCTCCGGCTGTTCCGGCGGGTCCATATCGACTTCGCCAACCGCGAGGTCCGGCTCACCCTGCCGCGCGGGGTGCGGGCGGCGTGACGAGCCGTCGCGTAAGCGCTTGATTCGCTGGAGTCCTCGCGCCTACAGGGCCCGCATGGTTCCCTTTTCGTTCGGCGGCCACGCCTTGACGGCGCACGGCTCGGGCGCGGTCTTCTGGCCGGCGCGCGCAGCGCTCCTCGTCGCCGACCTCCATTTCGAGAAGGCGACCTGGTTCGGCATGCGCGGCCAGATGCTCCCGCCCTATGATTCGCTGGCGACGCTCGCCGAGCTGGAGGCGCTGGTCGCCGCGACGGGCGCGCGCGAGGTCTGGTGCCTGGGCGACAGCTTCCACGACGTCGGCGGCTGCGACCGCCTGCCCGACCAAGCGCAGGCGAGCCTCTGGTCGCTGACCGCCCGCACCCGCTGGACCTGGATTACCGGCAACCACGATCCCGCGATCCTGGACCGCTGCGGCGGCGACGTCGTGGACGAGGCGGAAGTCGACGGCTTGGTCCTGCGCCACGAAGCCGACCCGGCGGAGGCGCGGCCCGAACTGTCCGGCCACTTCCATCCCAAGCTGCGCGTCCGCGTCCGCGGGCGGCAGGTCGCGCGCCGCTGCTTCGTCGCGACCGCCGCCAAGCTGATCCTGCCCGCCTTCGGCTCGCTGACCGGCGGGCTCGACGCCCAGCATCCGGAGATCAGGCGCGCCGTCGGCCTCGGCGCGCAGGCGCTGGTGCCCGTCGCCGACCGGATGTTGCGCTTCCCATTAGCGGCTTAGAGTGGGGAACCCCGCCCGGAACGCCGCCACCTTGGGCTTGTCCCAGCGGACGATGTAGCCATGAGTCGGGTTTCGCCGCGCGAAGTCCTGGTGATGCGCCTCCGCGGGGAAGAACGCCCCCGTCTCGATCCGCGTCACGATGGGCCGCGGCCAAGCGCGCGCGGCGGACAGCTGGGCGATGTAGGCGCGGGCCACGGCGGCCTGCTGCGGCGTCTGCGGGAAGACGGCGGACCGGTAGCTCGGGCCGTGGTCGGGCCCCTGCCGGTTCAGCTGCGTCGGATCGTGCGCGACGGAGAAGAAGACGCGCAGCAGCGTGGCGTAGCTGACCTGCGCCGGATCGTAGACGATCCGCACCGCCTCGGCATGCCCTGTCCGTTCGGTGGAGACCTGGTCGTAGGACGCCGTCTCGCGCGTGCCGCCGGCGTAGCCGCTGACGACCGACCGCACGCCGCGCACCTGCTCGAACACCGCTTCGACGCCCCAGAAGCAACCGCCCGCGAACACCGCGACCTGCGGCCCTGCACCCTTAGGCGTATCGATCTTGGCGGCCGGGATCGGGACCGCCCGCTCGGCGACCGCGGGGACGGAACTCGCCGCCCAGGCCGCGACGAGCGCGCCGGCGACGCACAGCAGGGGAAGCGATCTCTTCATGACGCCCATCTGGGCGGTGCGGCGCCCGCCCGCTAGGCGCTTATCGCTGCCGCGCGGGCGCGCTCTCGAAACGCTCGGCGAAGGCGCGCGTCGCCTCAGCGGGCTGAAGCGCGAACAGCCCCACCGCGCCCAGCACGAAGCCGCCGGTGAACTGCCAGAGGAAGCTGTTCTTGAGCATACGCATGACACACGTCCTGTGTTCGGTTTGTATGTCGCCCAAGTCATGCCGGACGGGTCCGACGACAAGGGCGACGTCGGCAACCTATAGTTTCCAGCGATGAACGGATTATGGTCGGCCCGTTCATCGGGCGGCCATCACTGAAGGGCGCGGCACGCCTGCTGGATGCGCGCGCACGCCTCGCGGAGCAGCGCGTCCGAGGTCGCGTAGCTGATCCGCATCGCGGGCGAGAGGCCGAAGGCGGCGCCGTGCACGGCCGCGACCCGCGCCTCGTCGAGCAGATAGCCGACGAACGCCTCGTCGCTGTCGATCGTCCGGCCGCCCGGCGTCCGCCGGCCGATCAGCTCGGCGAAGCTCGGATAAACGTAGAAAGCGCCTTCCGGCTTGGGGCAGGTCATCCCCTCGATCTCGCCCAGCATGCCGAGCACGAGGTCGCGGCGGGTTTGGAAGGCGGCGTTGCGCTCCTGTAAGAACGACTGGTCTCCCGTCAGCGCGGCGGTGGCGGCCGCCTGCGCGATCGAGCAGGGGTTGGACGTCGACTGCGACTGGAGCTTGGCCATCGCCTTGATCAGCCAGGCGGGGCCGCCGGCGTAGCCGATCCGCCAGCCCGTCATCGCGTACGCCTTCGAACAACCGTTCACCGTCAGGGTGCGGTCGTAGAGCGCCGGGCAGACTTGGGCGATCGTGGCGAAGCGGAACCCGTCATAGACGACGTGCTCGTACATGTCGTCCGCCATGACCCAGACATGGCGGTGCCGCGTCAGCACCTCGGCGAGCCCGCGCAGCTCGTCGGCGGAATAGGCGGCGCCGGTCGGGTTGGACGGCGAGTTCAGGATCACCCACTTGGTCCGCGGCGTGATCGCCGCGTCCAGCGTTTCGGGCGTCAGCTTGTACCCGCGCTCCGGCCCCGCGGGCACGATCACCGGCGTCCCGCCCGCGAACTGCACGATGTCCGGGTAGCTCACCCAATAGGGCGCCGGGATCAGCACCTCGTCGCCGGGCTCGACGGTGGCGACGATCGCGTTGAACAGCGTGTGCTTGCCGCCGACGTTCACGATCACCTCGTCGGGGGCGTAGGACAGGCCGTTGTCGCGGCTGAACTTCTCGGCGATCGCCGCCTTCAGCTCGGGCGTGCCGCCGACATCGGTGTATTTGGTCCGGCCGTCGCGGATGGCCTTGATCGCGGCCTCCTTGACGAAGTCCGGCGTGTCGAAGTCCGGCTCGCCGGCGCCCAGGCCGATCACGTCCACGCCCTCGCGCTTCAGCTCGGCGACGCGCGCGGAGACGGCGAGCGTCGGCGAAGGGCTGATACGGGAAAGCGCGGCGGAGGGCTGCATGATCTGGTGGCTCCGGGATGGAGCCGGGGTCATACCGGCGCGTCAGGGCCTTTCGCAACCGCGAGAACCGCAGGCACGAGTCCGCGCGACGCATTGCCCAGGAAGAAGCCGTCCCGGAGGTCGCCGGGCGTCAACTCGCCCTCGACGGCGCGGCCGTCCGCGATCAGCGCGGCGCGGAGCACGCCGGGGAGCAGCCCGCGTGCGAGCGGCGGGGTCACGAGCCGGCCGTCGCGGGCGACGAACAGGCTGGTGAAGCTGCCCTCGGTCAGCCGCCCTTCCCCGTCCTCGAAGACGACCTCGAACGTCCCGGCCTCGCGGCGCGCGCGGTCGTAGAAGCCGCGGTCGGTCGTCTTATGGCGCAGGCGGTAGTCGTGCGCGTGGACCGGCAACGGCGTCACCGCGACCTCGACCGGCGCCGCAGGCATGGGCGGCAGCGGACCTACCTCGATCGCGACCGCGCCGCTCCGCGCCAGCAGCAGGCGCATCCGCGCCGGCGCGCGCAGGCGGAAGGTCGCCGCCTGCAGCTCGTTGCGCACCGCGTGACGGTCGAACGCGAAGCCGAACAGTTCGGCGCTCGCCCCCATGCGCCCGAGATGCCCGTCGAGCAGCGCCACGCCCTCCTCCGGATCGAAGGCCATCGTCTCGATCAGGTCGAACCGGCGGTCGCCGGCGCGGGTGAACGCGCCCTTGGCCAGGCACTCGTCCCATTCCTCGTCGACCCGCGAGTCCGCCACGACTCCCGAGCCGAGCCCCATCGTCGCGCGTGACTCGCCGTCGCGCACGACCAGCGTGCGGATCGCGACGTTGAACCCTGCGGAGCCGTCGGCGTCGAGGCGGCCGATCGAGCCGGTGTAGATCCCGCGCCGCGGCCCGGCCTCGACGGCGTCGATCACCTGCATCGCGCGCGGCTTGGGCG
>DASVSW010000033.1:0-4365 GCA_036387895.1 Sphingomonas sp. | reverse complement strand
CAGCGTCAGGTCGGGGCGGACGGTGGGGCCGAGCGCGCGGATGCGGTCCTTGATGTGGGCGGGGCGGGGGCCTTCGGGCGTCATGCTGGCGTCGATGACATAGGGGCCGTTGACGCGCCGCGCGCCTTCCTCGGCATGGGCGACCGCCTCGCCGTCCGCGCCGACGTCGGCCGCGTCCTCGACATGGCGGGACCAGCCGCGGCCGGTCCACCAGACGACGTCGCCGGTGGGGAGGTCGTTGCCCGTGAGCAGCTTCATATGGCGGCCTCCGCGATCCGAGCGAAGCGGGCGAGCTTGTCCTCGGCGTCGGACAGCGTGACGACCTCGCCCACCACGATGATCGCCGGGCTCAGCACCGCCTCGCGCGCGACCATGGCGCCGAGATCGGCGAGCAGCGTCCGCATCGCGCGCGACCCCTGGTGCGTCCCGCGCTCGAGCACCGCGACGGGCATGTCGGGGGCGACGCCGTCCGCCATCAGCTTGTCGGCTATGTCCGACGCGGTGGCGACGCCCATGTAGATGACGAGCGTGCGGCCCTGGCCCGCGAGGCCCGACCAGTCCTGTTCGGACAAGCCCTTGCATTGGCCCGCGACGAAGCTGACCGCGCTCGAATGGTCGCGATGGGTGAGCGGCAGCATCGCCTCCGCCGCGCAGCCCAACGCCGCGGACACGCCGGGGATGACCTCGACGGGCAGCCCGGCCGCGCGGACCGCCTCGACCTCTTCGCCGCCGCGGCCGAAGATGAAGGGGTCGCCGCCCTTGAGTCGCACCACGATCGCGCCCGTCTTCACATGCGCCACGATCAGCGCGTTGATCGCGTCCTGCGGCAAGGTGTGCCGCGCGCGCTGTTTCGCGACCGAGATACGCTGCGCGTCGGCGGGCGCGAGGTCGAGGACGCGCGGGTCGATCAGGCCGTCATGGACGACCACGTCGGCCGAGCGGAGCGCGTCGACGGCGCGGACGGTGAGGAGGCCGGGATCGCCGGGGCCTGCGCCGACGAGGATCACGCGTCCGCGGGACAGGGGGTCGAGTAGCGTCGCCATGCCGATCCAAATGGGCCGGTGGCGGGGGGCGGACAAGAAAGGCGCTTCTTGGGGCCGGGCTAGCTCCGCTTCGCGCCCGTGCTAGGAGCCGCGGCATGATCGACGCCCAGCTGCTGGTACCCGACGAGACCTATGACGAGTTCCGCAACCTCTGGGAGGCGCGGGTCGCGCTCTACGCCGGCATCCTGGCGCGGCATGGCGTGCGGCTGGAGGCGGCGCGCTGGACGGCGGCGCGAGCCGATTGGCCGGCGCTGGCCTGCATGACCTGGGGCTACCACCTGCTCGCGGCCGAGTGGGACGCGTTTCTGTCGCGCTGGCCGGGCGACGTGCCGATCGCGAACCCGGCGTCGGTGCTGCGCTGGAACACCGACAAGGGCTATCTCGCCGAGCTGGAACGGACGGGCCTCGCGACGGTGCCGACGCGCTTCGTCGGACGGGCCGACGCGGCGGCGCTGGCGGAGGCTCGCGCGGCGTTCGGCGCGGACGAGCTGGTGGTGAAGCCCCGCGTCTCG
The DNA here is from genome assembly GCA_036387895.1 of Sphingomonas sp. GTDB lineage: Bacteria > Pseudomonadota > Alphaproteobacteria > Sphingomonadales > Sphingomonadaceae > Sphingomonas. The sequence continues at coordinate 2,810 of DASVSW010000033.1, read as the reverse complement.
GGCGGCGCGTGGCGGACCGAGCGGCTGGGGCCGGGCGACCCCGCGCCGGACTTGCCCGAAGCGATGGTGCAGCCCTTCCTGCCCGCGGTGAGCGGGGAAGGGGAGCTGTCGGCGTTCCTCATCGGCGGCGAGTACAGCCACGCGATGCGCAAGGTCGCCAAGCCCGGCGACTTCCGCGTGCAGCGGGAGCATGGCGGCGCGTTCACGCCTTTCGAGGCGGACGCGGAGATGCTGGCGACGGCGCGCGCCGCGGTCGCCGCCGCGCCCGCGCCGCCGGCCTATGCGCGCTGCGACCTGATCCGCCTGGGCGACGGGCGGCTCGCGGTGATGGAGCTCGAGATGATCGAGCCGGACCTGTACCTCGACCTGGTGCCAGCGGCGGAGGACCGGTTCGGGGCGGCGGTGGCGGGGGCGCTCAGGGGGTAGCGGACCCGTCTCTCCGTCCCAGCCCGGCCTTCGCCGGGGTGGCGTCGAGGGAGCAGGTCAGTGCGCGTGCCCCGGGCGGACCTTGTAGACGATCCAGGCGATGACCGCGCCGACCACCAGGCCCAATATGCCGTCGGCGACCGTCTTGGTCAGCCAGCCGACGACGCCGGCGCCTACGGGCACGGCATGGCTCGCTACCTCCGCCCAATGGTCGATGACGTGCTCGGGCGCAGCGAAGCCCAGCTGCGCCATGCCGTGCACCAGGATCTGACCGCCGACCCAGATCATCGCGGCGGTGCCGATGATCGACAGCGCCTTCATCAGCTTGGGCACGCCGTGGACGAGGCCGCGGCCGAAGGCGGCGACCGGGCCGGAGCCGCCGCGCGACATGGCGAGGCCGATGTCGTCGAGCTTCACGATCAGCCCCACCACGCCGTAGACGCCGATCGTGATCCCGATCGCGACGATGATCAGCGTCACCGCCTGCGTGAACAGCGGGCTGCCGACGACGTCGGCGAGCGCGATGGCCATGATCTCGGCCGACAGGATGAAGTCGGTTCGGACCGCGCCCGCGACCTTCTGGTTCTCCAGCTCCTTCGAGTCGAGCGCCAGGTCCGCGGTGTCGTCGTGATGCGCGCCGGAGAAGGCCTCGATCACCTTCTCCGCGCCTTCGAAGCAGAGGAACGCGCCGCCCAGCATCAGGAGCGGCGTGATCGCCCAATCGGCGAACGCGGACAGCAGCAGCGCGGCCGGCAGCAGGATGACGAGCTTGTTGAACAGCGAGCCCTTGGCGATGCGCCAGATGATCGGCAGCTCGCGGTCGGGGTGGAGCCCGACGACGTAGCGCGGCGTCACCGCCGTATCGTCGACGACCACGCCGATCGCCTTGGATCCCGCCTTGGTCGCGGCCGCGCCGACGTCGTCGAGCGAGGCGGCGGCGAGCTTGGTGAGGCCGGCGACGTCGTCGAGCAGCGCCACTAATCCGGAGGGCATGGGCGTGAATGTCCTTATGGTCCGCACGCTCGCGTAGCGGGCGGGTCCGCCCCGCTCAAGTTGTAAGCCCGGCCGCAGCCGTTATGGCGGTGGCGCACTCCCACCCCGAGGTCCCGTTTTGCGCCGCTACGCCCTGCTGCTCGCCGCCGTCATCCCCACGCTCGCCCCCCTCTTAGTCAGCGCCCAGACCGCCGCGCCGACCGCGCCCGCGTCGACCGAAAGCGCGCGGCTGCGCGCGCTGTTCGCGCGGAGCGACGAGGACGAGCTCCGGCGCAACCCGCTGTCAGCGGTGGTGCGCGGCGACATGCGCTACCCCGACCGGTTCGGCGACTATCTGACCGACGCTTTCGAAGCCGAGCGCCGCCGCGCGATCGAGCGGAACCTGGCGGAGCTGGGGCGCATCGACCGGGCGAAGCTCGGGACGGTCGACCGCATCGCCTATGACGTGTTCCGCCGCGACAACGAGGTGAGCTTGCGCGGGCTCGCCCCGGCGCTCGAGCGGATCGACCGGGCGCTGCCGCTCGACCATTTCGGGGGGTATCAGACCTTCTACCCCCAGTTCGCCTCCGGAGAAGGCGCGGCCCCGTTCAAGACGGTGGCCGATTACGAGAACAACCTGAAGCGCAACGCCGGCTACGCCGCCACGATCGACCGCGCCGTCGGGCGCTTCCGCCAAGGCCTGGCGGCGGGGATCGTGCATCCCAAGCTGGTCGTTCGCAACATGGTGGATCAGCTCAACAACCTGCTGAAGCAGGGCGTCGAGGGCTCGCTCTTCTACGCGCCGGTCAAGGCATTCCCCGACGCCGTGCCCGCGGCCGACCGCGCGCGACTGGCGAAGGCCTATGCCGCGCAGGTCCGCGACGTGCTCAACCCCGCGCACAAGCGGCTGCGCGACTTCCTGAGCGCCGAGTACCTGCCCCGCGCGCGCGACACCGTGGGCCTGTCGGGGGTGCCGGGCGGGACGGCGCTCTACGACTACCTCATCGAGGCGAACACGACGCTGCCGATGAAGGCTGACGAAGTCCACGCGCTGGGCCTGTCGGAGGTGGCCCGGATCCTACGCGAGATGGAGGCGCAGAAGGCGAAGGTCGGCTTCCGCGGCACGCTGCCCGAGTTCTTCCGGCACCTGCGCACCGATCCGCGGTTCCAGCCGAAGTCGGCGGACGAGATTCGGCGCGGCTACGAGGCGGTGGGCCGCCGCGTCGACCAGCGCGTGCGCGAGCAGTTCTCGCTCATCCCCAAGACCCCGCTTGAGATCCGGCCCGTGGAGGCGTTCCGCGAGAAGTCGGCCGCCGCGGGCTCCTACAGCCGCGGCACCCCGGACGGGTCGCGGCCGGGCGTGTTCTACTACAACAGCTACGACCTGCCGAACCGGTACCTGTGGGGCATGG
>DASVSW010000032.1:0-11310 GCA_036387895.1 Sphingomonas sp. | reverse complement strand
TCGAGGAGCGGCGCGTGGCGGTTCTCGGCGATGGCCGCGTTGAGCAGCTGGCCCAGGATCGGCGACAGCTCGTTGGCGCGCAACCGGGCGCCTACCGCGCCCTTGACCATCCCGCCCAGCCGCTCGGGGTCGAACGCCTGGATCAGCTCGGCGAAAAGGCGCGATCCGCCGCGGCGCACGCGCCCGCCGCCGTCCGGCGGATCGGCCAGCCAGCGCCCCGCGGCGGCCGCGACGTCGAGGCGGCGCATGCGGCGGCTGACGACGGCGGGGATGAGGAAGTTCGCGCGGAGGAACTGCGCCAGCGTGTCGCCGATCCGGTCCTTGTTCTTGGGCACGATGGCGGTGTGCGGGATCGGCACGCCCAGCGGGTGGCGGAACAGCGCCGTCACCGCGAACCAGTCCGCCAGTCCACCGACCATTGCCGCTTCGGCGAAGGCCTGAACGAAGCCCCAGGCAGGATGCAGGTCGGACGCCGCGCGGCTCGCGAAGAACAACGCCGCCATCGCGACGAGCAGCCCGGTCGCGACCAGCCGCATGCGGACCAGACCCGGCGGGGCGGCTTCGAAAGCCGTGCGCGCGACGGGCTGATGGATCATGGGTGGAACAAACCCCGAGCGCGCCGAAGGTTCAAGCCCTCATCTCCCTCTCCCCGAACGCGGGGAGAGGGAGCGCCGCTCACTCCGCGGGCTGGACGCCGTCAGAGCCGTAGCCGATCTTGCCCTGCGCGGGCCCGAGCCTCGGGCCGGCTGGACCGGCCAGGCCGATGACCTCCGACCCGTCGTCGCCGGGGCGATAGGTGAGGAGCCGCCGGCCGAGCCGCGGCCCCAGCCACTTCTCGACGCCGACCGCCAGGCTGAAGGTGGCGGGCACGATCAGCAGCGTCAGGATGGTGGACAGGATCAGGCCGCCGATCACCACCGTGCCCATCGGCGCGCGGAACGACGAGTCGCCCGACAGCGACAGCGCGGTCGGGATCATGCCCGCCACCATCGCGACGGTGGTCATCACGATCGGCTGGGCGCGCTTGTGGCCTGCGTCGATGATCGCGGTCGTGGTGTCCACGCCCTTGGCCATCTCCTCCAGCGCGAAGTCGATCAGCAGGATCGAGTTCTTGGCGACGATGCCGATCAGCATCAGGAGGCCGATGAACACCGGCATCGAGACCGGCTGGCCCGCGATCCACAGCGCGATCAGCCCGCCCAGCGGCGCCAGCAGCAGCGACCCCATGTTGACGAAGGGCGGCAGGAACCGGCGGTAGAGCAGCACCAGCACCGCGAAGACCAGGAACACGCCCGACACGACGGCGATGATGAAGTTGTTGATCATCTCCGCTTCCCACTTCGCCTGGCCCAGCGTCAGCTTGCCGACGCCGACGGGCAGGTTCTTCATGGTGGGCAGATTGTCGATCTGCTCGCGCGCGACGCCCGCCACGACGCCGGGCGCGAGGTCCGCCCCCAGCGTGATCTGGCGCTGCTGGTTGACGCGCTCGATCTTGGTCGGCCCCGCCCCCAGCCCGATCTCGGCGACGAGGCTGAGCGGCACGGAGCCGCCCGCCTGCGTCGGCACCGGCAGGTTCTGGATGGTGGACAGCGACGTGCGCGCCGACTGGTCCAACGCGACCCGGATCGGGATCTGACGGTCGGACAGCGAGAAGCGCGCCGAGTTCTGGTCGATGTCGCCCAGGGTCGCGATGCGGATCGCGTTGGACAGGGACGCCGTCGTCACGCCGAGGTTCGCCGCGAGGTCGAGACGCGGCTTGATGATGATCTCGGGCCGCGTCAGGTCGCCCGCCACGCGCGGGCTCTGGAGCGACGGCAACGCCGCCATCTCCGCCACGATCTTCTGCGCCGTCTGGTTGAGGAGCACAGGGTCGTCGCCGCCCAGCACGATGGTCATGTCGCGCCCGCTGCCGCCCCAGCCGAACTGCGACCGGAACGACACGCGCGCGTCCGGGATCGCCGCGAGCCTGGGCGCCAGCGCCCGCTCGAACTCGACGGAGGTCATCTTGCGGTCTTCGCGCAAGGACGCGTTCACGCCGCCGCCGCCGACGCGGACGCGCTCGTAGACCGACTCCACGTCGGGCTGCGCGCGGATGATGTCGGCCACCTGGCGGACCACCGCCGCGCTCTGCTGGAGCGTGGTGCCGGGCACCATTTCGATGTTGGCGTAGGCGTTGTCGCTGTCGCGCGGCGGCTGGAACTGCATGGGCAGGACCATGAACATGCCCACCGTCGCGGCGAGACTGGCCGCGCCCGCGACCACCATCACCCAGCGCCGCTTCATCGACCAGCGCAGGATCGCTACATAGGCGTCCATCAGCCACCCCTCGCCATGGCTGGCGTGGCCTTGCGCCTTCAGGAAATACGCCGCGATCATGGGCGTCACGAGACGCGCGACCGCGAGGCTCATCAGCACCGCCGCGACCACCGTCAGGCCGAAATTCTTGAAGAACTGGCCGGAGATGCCGGGCATCAGGCCGACGGGCAGGAACACCGCCACGATCGCCATCGTCGTCGCCAGCACGGCGAGGCCGATCTCGTCCGCGGCGTCGATTGACGCCTGATAGGCGGATTTGCCCATGCGCATGTGCCGGACGATGTTTTCGATCTCCACGATCGCGTCGTCGACCAGCACGCCCGCCACCAAGCTCAGCGCGAGCAGCGTCAGCCCGTTCAGGTTGAAGCCCATCAGGTCCATGAACCAGAAGGACGGGATCGCCGACAACGGGATGGCGAGCGCGGAGATGACGGTCGCGCGCCAGTCGCGCAGGAACAGGAACACCACGATGACGGCGAGCACCGCGCCCTCGATCATCGCGTGGATCGCGGACTCGTACTGCTCCTCGGTGTATTCGACGCTGGTCTGGCGCAGGACGAACTTCACCTTGGGGTTGCGCCGCTCCAGCTCCTTCAGCTTCTTCTCCGCGTCGTGGAACACGGTGACGTCCGACACGCCCTTGGCGCGCTGGAAATCGAAGGAGACGACCTCGCGCCCGTCGACCGCCGCGCGGGTGCGCTGCTCGGCGTACAGGTCGCGGACCTGGCCGAGATCGGCGAGGCGCACGGTGCGGCCGTTGCCGACCGAGATCTGCGTCTGCCCGAGTTCATAGGCGCTGGCGGCGTTGCCCAGCACGCGCACCGACTGTTCGGACCCGGCGATCTCGGCGCGGCCGCCCGCCGCGTTGACGTTCGTCTGGCGCAGCTGCTGGTTGACCTGGCTCGCGGTCATGCCCTGCGCCTGCAGCCGGACGGGATCCAGGATCACGCGGATCTCGCGGCTGACGCCGCCGTTGCGGTTGACCGCGGCCATGCCGGGAACCGACAGCAGCTCCTTGGCGACCGTGTTGTCGATGTACCAGCTGAGCTGCTCGACGGTCATGTCGGTCGCGATCGCCGAATAGCTCGCGAGGTCGTTGCCGGTCGTGTTGGCGCGGAACACCTGCGGTTCCAGGATGCCTTCGGGCAGGTCGCCGCGCACCTGCGCGATCGCGTCGCGCACGTCGTTGACCGCGCGGTCGATGGGCGTGCCGATCGCCAGCTGGATCACCGTCTGCGAGCTGCCCTCGGTCACCGTCGAGTTGATCTCGTCGATGCCTTGGAGGCTGCGGACCGCCGCCTCCACGCGCTGCGTGACCTGCGTCTCGAGCTCGGTGGGCGCGGCGCCCGGCTGGCTGATGACGACGATCGCGACGGGGAAGTCGATGTCGGGATCGTCCGTCACGTCCATGCGCATGAAGCTGACGATGCCCGCCAGCGTCAGCGCGATGAACAGCACGATGGGCGGAACCGGGTTCCGGATCGCCCAGGCGGAGATGTTGCGGAAATCCATGAGCCCTTACCCCGCGCGCGCCATGACCGGATTGACCTGTTGCCCGGGCGCCAGGAAGCCGCCGGCGGACAGCACCACCCGCTCCGTCCCGTCGAGCCCCGCGGCGATGGCGATGCCCTTGTCGGACACCTGGCCCAGCCGCACGTCGCGGCGCGTCACCTTGTTGTCGGCGCCGATGATGAACACGAAGCTGCCGCGCTCGTCCGACTGCACCGCCGAGTCTGGCAGCAGCGGCGCCATGGTCGAGCCCGCGACGATCTCGGCCGCGGCGAAACCGCCTGGGCGGATCGACGGGTTATAGGGCAGCGCGATGCGCGCGATTCCCTGGCGGGTCTGCGCGTCGATGATCGGCGACACTTGCCAGACTTGTCCGGCGAAGGTCCGCGACGAGCCGATCGGCGTGACGGTGGCGCGCGCGCCGACCGGCAGGCCGACCAGGTCCGACTCGGCCAGCCGCGCCTGCATCTCGAACGCGCCGTTCATGGCGATGCGGAACAGCGCGCCCGATCCCGGGCCGACGATCTGGCCGGGTTCGACCTGGCGCGTCAGCACGAGCCCCGCGGCCGGCGCGCGCACGTCCAGCTGGCCGGTGCGCTCGCGCGCCTCGCCGAGCGCGGCCTGCGCCACCTTGATGCGCGCGAGCGCGGCGTCGCGGGTCGCGGTGCGGCGGTCCACGTCCGCCTTCGAAATGAAGCCGCGTCCGACCAGCGCCTGGGCGCGGTCCAGCTCCTGCTGCGCCAGGTTGGCGTCGGCGCGCGCGACGGTGACCTGCGCCGCGAGCTGCGCGATCCCCTGCTCCTGCACCTGGCGGTCGACGGTCGCGAGCACCTGTCCGGCGCGGACCCACTGGCCCGGCTCGACGAGCACGCGCGTGACGAGCCCGCCGGCGCCCGGCTCGCCGACCGGCATGTCGCGGCGGGCGGCGAGCGTGCCGGTGACGGAGATGGTGCGCGCGACCTCCTGTCGGCCGGGCGCCACCACCGTGACGTTCGGGACCTGGGGCGCGCGCTTGCCCTGGGGCGCGGGCTCCTCGCCGCCCGCGAAGGCCCACCAGGCGGCGGCCACCGCGAGCGCCACGAGGATCGCGCCGATCAGGAGGTTGCGGCGGCTGCGGCGACGACGCTCGGCCGCCTCGCCCACGTCCGATCCGAGGTCGGGAAGGGCGTGGACGCGTTCGGCTTCGATCGACCCGGTCTCATAGTTCATACGCGCCACCAATCCCGTCCCCCAGAGCCGCCCCGCGGCCTCTCACCGCTGTGTTAGCGTAATATAGCACCAGGCTCAACCCCGGCGCCTTCCCCGGCGCGGTAGATGCGCCGCCCATTCTCGGACCGCAACGGCCCTTCGACGAACGCCCGTCGAAAACCGTTCAGCCCCGGTTGTCCCGACCGCGACGACAGGTCACGGCAGCGCAACGAATCCGGGAGAAACCGATGAAGCACGCCGTCCTGATCGCCGCCAGCCTGCTGGTCCCCCAAGCCGCCCAGGCGCAGAGCGCGCCGCAGTCCGTCGAGCCGTTGGTGCCCGCGACGGGCGCGGTCCTCGACGTGGTGGCCGAGGGCCGCACGACGCGCGTCCCCGACCTGGCGACGATCCGCGCGGGCGTGGTGACGCAAGCGCCGACCGCCGCGGCTGCGCTGCGCGAGAACGCCGACCGCATGGCGCGTGTGCTCGCCGCGCTGCGCCGCGCGGGCCTGGCCGCGCGCGACGTGCAGACGGCGCAGATCGGGTTGCAGCCGCAGTACCGCTACGGCGAGAACCAGCCGCCGGTGGTGACGGGCTATCAGGCGACGAACAGCGTCTCGATCCGGCTGCGCGACATCGCGCGGTCCGGCGCGGTGCTCGACGCGCTGGTGGCCGAAGGCGCCAACCAGCTGGAAGGGCCGACGCTGGCGTTGGACCGGCCGGACGCGGCGCTCGACGAGGCCAGGACCGACGCGATCCGCCGCGCCCGGGCGCGCGCCGAGCTGTACGCCGGCGCGGCGGGCATGCAGGTCGCGCGCATCGTCGCGATCTCGGAAGGCGGCGACCAGGCGGGTCCGCGTCCGCCCATGCCCTACGCGATGGCGCGCGCAGCCGACGCGGAGGCGAAGACGGAGATCAGGCCCGGCGAGACGGAGGTCGCCGTCACGGTCACCGTGCGCTTCCTCCTGCGCTGACGCGTCGACGCCCGCCGGGCGGGCGCGCAACGAAAAGGGCCGCCCGGAAGCCGGGCGGCCCTTTGCTGCCGCTGGAAGCGGTGGTTAGCGGACGCTACCGCGACGCACCAGGTTCACGATGCCGAGCAGCACGATCGCGCCGAGCAACGAGACCAGGAACGAGGTGAGGTTGAGCGGGGCGTTGTTGATCGAACCGCCGTTGACGATCAGGCCGCCGATGAAGGCGCCGATGATGCCGACGACGATGTTGAGGAAGATGCCTTGCTGGGCGTCGGTGCGCATGATGATGCTGGCGAGCCAGCCGATCACGCCGCCGACGATGAGCCAGAGAATGAGATTCATCGTACCGTCCCTCCGTTAACACCCGTTACATCCGGGCTGCGGAAGGTAGGACGAATAAGGGCGGTCGCTTGTTCCGCCTTCGTAACCCCTTTTGCGCCGAACCGCTATCCCGATCAATACTTCTGCTGACGGTCGTAGAGGTCGCGATAGTGTTGGATGCGGGTGACGCGCAGCCCCGGCATCCCCGACCGGTCGATCGCGCGCTGCCACCCGGCGAACTCCTCGGGCGTCAGCCCGTAGCGCTCGCACACCTCGTCCACCGACAGGAGCCCGCCGTTGACGGCCGCGACCACCTCCGCCTTGCGGCGGACGACCCAGCGCGTGGTCGACGGCGGGGGCAGCGTGTCCATGGTGAGCGGCTCGCCCAACGGGCCGATCACTTTAGCGGGGCGGATCTTCTGGTTCTCGATCATCTGCGACCTTCTTCGGGGCGGGGGGCCCCCGGTTGAGGCTGGAGTGGTAGGACCGTCGGCTTGAACGTCGACTTGAACGGGTTGGTGAACGAGGCCTTCACTCCTCTTTCCAGCGCGCTAACGCCGCCGCGGTCGCCGCGCCGAAGCGCCCGTCGGGCGGGGCGAACCGACCTTCGGGCGCGACCTCCACCGCCAGGCCCGCCTGCGCGCGCGCCGTCGGGCTCGCCGCCTGGCGCGCCGTGGCGCCGACCATGAGCACCGCGAAACAGGCGGGCGCGCGGGCGACGTCGGCGCGGTCAAAACGGAGGCGGCTAAGGTCCAAAAACTGTCCTGACGGGGGTCGAACGGGAGCGGCCCTGCTAACCGCCCCGCGGTGAAGACCGGGTAAAGTCGCGCGCAAGGCTTTGTGAACCGGGCGGTTCGGCCTATCTGCGGCCCCGATGCACGACATCGACCTTCAGCTAGGGGCCGACCCGCGGGGCCGCCGGGTCGTCGTCGCCATGTCTGGCGGCGTCGACAGCTCGGTGGTGGCCGCCCTCGCCCACCGCACCGGCGCGGAGGTGGTGGGCGTCACGCTGCAGCTCTACGACCATGGCGAGGCGGTCGGACGCGCCGGCTCCTGCTGCGCCGGTCGCGACATCCGCGACGCGCGCGCGGTGTGCGACCGCCTGGGCGTCGCGCACTACGTCTTCGACCACGAGTCGAGCTTCCGCCGCGACGTGGTGGACCGCTTCGCCGACGAGTATCTCGCCGGCCGCACGCCCATCCCGTGCGTCCAGTGCAACATGGGGCCGAAGTTCACCGACCTGCTCGGCCTCGCGCGCGACCTCGGCGCGCACTGCCTCCTGACCGGCCATTACGTCCGCCGCGTCGTCGGACCCGCCGGTCCCGAGCTCCACCGGGGCGCCGACCCGGCCCGCGACCAGAGCTATTTCCTGTTCGCCACCACGACGGCGCAGCTCGACTATCTGCGCTTTCCGCTGGGCGGCCTGCCCAAGGCGCGGGTGCGCGAGATCGCCGCCGAGATCGGCCTGCCCGTCGCCGCCAAGCCCGACAGCCAGGACATCTGCTTCGTCCCCGACCGCGATTACGCGGGCCTCGTCCGCAAGTTGCGGCCCGATGCGGACACGGCGGGCGAGATCGTCGACCAGTCCGGCCGCGTGCTGGGCGGCCATCGCGGGCTGATCCACTTCACCGTCGGCCAGCGCCGCGGCCTCGAGATCGGCGGGACGCCTGAGCCGCTCTACGTCGTCCGGCTCGAGCCGGAGACGAAGCGCGTCGTCGTCGGCCCCAGGCGCGCGCTCGCGGTCGACGCCGCCCGACTCGACGCGATGAACTGGATCGGCGGCGACCACCACGGCCCGCTGACCGCGAAGGTGCGCTCGATGGCCAAGCCCGTGCCCGCGTGGCTCCAGGGCGACCGCCTGCTGTTCGACGCGCCCGAATACGGCGTGGCGCCCGGCCAGGCGGCGGTGCTCTACGCCGGCGACCGCGTGCTGGGGGGCGGCTGGATCTCCGAGACGGAAGCCGCGCTGCAGGCCGCCTGAGGGAACGCACCCCCGCCCTCATCGTTACACCGGCGAAACTTGAGGGGGCCGCTGCATGAAGATCGCCATATTCGGCCTGACCGTGAGCTCGTCCTGGGGCAACGGTCACGCCACCTTATGGCGAGGGTTGATCCGGGCGTTGGGCGCGCAGGGCCACGAGGTGGTCTTCGTCGAGCGCGACCAGCCCTGGTACGCCGAGAACCGCGACTTGACCGATCTCCCCGGCGGTCGTCTCCTGCTCTATCGCGACTGGGACGAGGTCCTGGCGCGGAGCCGCGACCTGCTCGACGCCGACGCGCTGGTGGTCACCTCCTATTGCCCCGACGCGCGGGCGGTCGACCGGCTGATCCACGAGCGCGGGCGCGGCGTCACCGTCTTCTACGACCTCGACACGCCGGTCAGCTTGGGAAGGCTCGCGGCCGGCGAGGCGGTGGACTATTTCCCGGAGGACGGGCTCGGCCGCTACGACCTGGTGTTGAGCTATACCGGCGGTCCCGCGCTCGACGCGCTGCGCGAGCGGCTCGGCGCGCGGCGGACCGCGCCGCTCTACGGCCATGTCGACCCGGCCGCGCACCGTCCCGTGCCGGCGCGCGACCTGTTCCGCGGCGACCTCTCCTATCTAGGCACCTACGCCGCCGACCGCCAGCCGACCTTGCGGCGCCTCTTCGTCGAGCCCGCGTCGCGCATGCCCGACCGCCGCTTCGTGCTGGGCGGGTCGAGCTATCCGGCCGACTTCCCCTGGACGGCGAACACCTTCTTCATGAACCACGTCGCCCCGCCCGACCACCCGGCCTTCTTCTGCTCGTCGCGGCTGACGCTGAACGTGACGCGCGCGGACATGGCCGCGATGGGCTGGTGCCCGTCGGGCCGGCTGTTCGAGGCGGCGGCGTGCGGCGCGCCGATCCTGACCGACGTCTGGGACGGGCTCGACCGCTTCTTCACGCCGGGCGAGGAGATCCTGTTCGCGAGCGGCGCCGACGACGTTCTGGACGCGCTCGCGCTGTCGGACGCCGAACTCCGCCGCATCGCCGACGCTGCGCGGGGGCGCGTCCTGGCGGAGCACAGCTCCGAGCATCGGGCGCACGAGTTCGCGTCGCTGATCGAGTCCGCCTATTCGCGCCAGGCCGTCGCGGCGTAGCGCCCATGTGGGGGATCATCCCGGCCGCGGGCAACGGCACCCGCATCCAACCGCTCGCCTTCTCGAAAGAACTGCTCCCCGTCGGCAGCCGCACCGAGGCCGACGGCTCCGAACGCCCCAAGGCCGTCAGCGAATACCTCGTCGAGCGGATGGTGGAGGGGGGCGCCACCAAGATCTGCTTCGTCATCTCGCCGACCAAGTCCGACATCGTCCGCTACTATGGCGGCGGCATCGGGCGCGTGGACGCGGCGTTCGTCGTGCAGCCGCAGGCGGCGGGATTGTGCGACGCGATCTTCCGCGCCTGCCCGCTGATCCCCGCGGACGAGGACGTGGTCGTAGGGCTGCCCGACACGATCTGGTTCCCGTCGGACGGGCTCGCCCGGCTGCCGCGCGACCGGCTCGCCTTTCTGCTCTTCCCCGTCGAACGGCCCGAGCTGTTCGACGCGGTCGTGACCGACGAGGACGGGCTGGTCGAGGAGATAGAGGTGAAGCGCGAGGGCGCGCGGTCCAACTGGGTCTGGGGCGCGTTCCGCATGCCGGGGCGCGTCCTCCACGACCTCCACCGCCTCTGGTGCGAGCCGGGGCGCGGCGACGAGTATTTCGGCACGCTCGTCAACGCCTGGCTCGCGCGGGGCAACGAGGCGGTGGGCGTGCGCGCGGGCGAGTCCTACGTCGACGTCGGCACGCTGGGCGGCTACCGCTCGGCGATCGGGCTCCTGAGCGGCGCGCGGTGAGCGAGGACTGGGCGGCGCGGCTCGCGGACGGCGCGCCGATCGACGAGCGCGTGGCGGTGGTCGTCGCCCATGCCGACGACGAGACGCTCTGGACCGGCTCCGCCCTGCCGCGCCTGCGCGACTGCCTGCTCATCCACCTGACCGACGGCGCCCCGCGCGACATGACGGACGCGCGCAGGCTGGGGATCGCGACGCGCGAGGACTACGCCCGCTTACGCGCCGACGAACTCGACGCCGCGGTCCTGGCGCTCGGCGCAGACCCCGAGCGGATCGGCTACGGCGTGGTCGACCAAGAGACGGTCGAACACTTGCCGGACGTCGCCGACCGCCTCGCGGCCGATTGCCGGGACGCTGCCGTCATCGTCACGCACCCCTATGAGGGCGGACATCCCGATCACGACGCAGCCGCGCTCGCCGCGCGACTCGCCGCAGATCGGATAGGCCGCCCCCTGGTCGAGTTCGCCTGCTACCACGAGGTCGACGGCGCGCGCGTGTTCGGGCGCTTCTGGCCCGACCAGGACCATCCGGAACGAGTCCGCCCCCTGCCCGCCTCCGAGCGGGAGATCGTCGGACGGGCGCTGGCCGCTCATACGAGCCAGAAGGCGGTGTTCGGCGACCATCTCCCCGACGCCGAGCGATGGCGGGTCGCGCCGCGCTACGACTTCGCCGCGCCGCCCCCGCCCGGCCGCGCGCTGTACGACGGGTTCGGCTGGGCGATGACCTCGGCGAAATGGCGCGAGCGGGCGCGGGCGGCGCTCGCGTGACGCTCACGGTGCTCAGCGTCGCCTACCCCTTCGCGCCCGTCACGGCCGACCCGGCGGGCGGCGCGGAGCAGGTGCTGGCGCAGCTCGACGCCGCGCTCGTCGAGGCGGGCCATCGGTCGATCGTCGTCGCCTGCGAGGGGTCGGAGGTGCGGGGCGAACTCGTTCCCACGCCCGCTTGCGGGACGGTGATCGACGACGCCCGGCGCGCCCAGGTCCACGCCGCGGTGCGCGACGCGATCGCGGCGACGCTCGCCCAAACCGACGTCGACCTCGTCCACCTCCACGGCATCGACTTCGCCGCCTACCTGCCGGAACGCGGCCGGACGTTGGCGACGCTGCACCTCCCGATCGACTGGTACGACGCGGCGGCGCTCCGGCCGGTGCG
>DASVSW010000031.1:0-8573 GCA_036387895.1 Sphingomonas sp. | reverse complement strand
GGCCGCTTCTTCGGCTTCACCGCCGAGCGCACCTCGCGGTGGCGGCTGCCCGGCCCCGTCGAGCGCCGCCGGCTTCTGGCCCGTGGGCTTGCCGTGCCCGACGCGCCCGGCCTTCTCGGCCCGGCTCTGGACGCGGCCGCGCACGCCGCCTAACTCGCGCGCCATGCCGATGCCGGAGCAGCCCGACCTCCACTCCCTGTCGCTGGCGGAGATCGCGCAGCTCGCGGCGGACGCGAAGCTGCCGCCCGTCGATCGGTGGAACCCCGCGCATTGCGGCCATTCGGGCATGCGCATCGCCCGCGACGGGACCTGGTTCCACGAAGGTTCGCCGATCGGCCGCGCGGCGATGGTGCGGCTCTTCTCGACGATCCTGCGACGCGAGCCCGACGGCGGCTACGTCCTCGTCACCCCCGACGAGAAGCTCGACATCGACGTGGAGGACGCGCCCTTCACCGCCGTCGAGATGCGTAGCGAAGGCGAAGGCCGGGACGCGCGCCTCGCCTTCCGGCTCAACACCGGCGACCTCGTGACCGCCGACGCGGACCATCCCCTGCGTTTCGAGACCGACGGCGACGGTTTACGCCCCTATCTCCTCGTACGCCCCGGGCTGGAGGCGCTGGTCGCGCGGCCCGTCTATTACGAGCTCGCCGACCGCGCGCTGGAGGCGGAAGGCGAGCCCGGCGTCTGGAGCGGCGGCGCCTTCTTCCCCCTGCCCGTCCAGTCGTGAACCTCGCCGAGCGCCTGCGCGCCGCGCTGGCCCGCGAAGCCGACGGCGTGGTCCTCTTGTCCGGCGACCATCGCGAGCTCGCCGAGCGCCTGCCCGACCAGCTCACCCCCGCCGCCGTGCTCGTCCCCGTGACCGACCGGCCGGAGCCCGGCGTGATCCTGACGCGGCGGACCGACACGATGCGCCGGCACGCAGGCCAGATCGCCTTTCCCGGCGGCCGCGTCGATCCGGAGGACGCCGACGTCGTCGCGGCGGCGCTGCGCGAGGCGGAGGAGGAGATCGGCCTCCCGCCCTCCGCCGTCGAGGTCGTCGGCGTCGCCGACCGCTACCGCACCGTCACCGGCTACGAGGTCACGCCCGTCATCGGCGTGACCCTGCCCGACCTGGCGCTCCGCCCGTCGGAAGCGGAGGTCGCGGGCGTCTTCGAAGCGCCGCTGGCCTTCTTGCTCGACCGCGCCAACCATCGCGAGGCCGAGATGGACTGGAAAGGGCGCCGCCGAACCTATTGGGAGATCGAGTGGGAGGACAAACGCATCTGGGGCGCGACCGCCGCCATGATCGTCAACCTCGCCCGGCGACTGCGATGGACATGATCCTGCCGCCCGCGCGCTGGCGCGACCGTGAGGGGCTGTCCGATCTGGCCGCGACGTTGGGCGCGGCCGAGGGCGACGCGCGCTATGTCGGTGGCGCGGTGCGCGACACGCTGCTCGGGCTCGACGTGTCGGACGTCGACATCGCCACCCGGCTGACCCCGGACGAGGTCTTGGCCCGCCTCAAGGCGGCGGGCGTCCGCGCCGTGCCGACCGGGCTCGCGCACGGCACCGTCACCGCCGTGCTCGCCTCCGGCCCCGTCGAGATCACCACGCTCCGCCGCGACGTCGCGACCGACGGCCGCCACGCCGAGGTCGCCTTTTCGACCGACTGGGAGGAGGACGCAGGCCGGCGCGACTTCACCATGAACGCGCTCTACGCCGATCCCCTGACGGGGGCGCTGTTCGACTATCATGGCGGCCGCGCCGACCTCGCCGCGGCCCGCGTCCGCTTCATCGGCGATCCCTTGGGCCGGATCGCCGAAGACCACCTCCGTATCCTCCGCTTCTTCCGCTTCCACGCGCGTTTCGGACAGGAGGCGGACCCGCAAGGCCTCGCCGCCTGCGAAGCGCGCGCCAACGACCTGATGGCGTTGTCGCGCGAGCGGATCGCGGCCGAGCTCCTGAAGCTGCTCGTCGCCCGGAACGCCGTCCCGGTCGCGCGCCTTATGGTCGAGCGCGGGATCCTCCGCGCCGTCCTGCCCGAGATCGACGAAACGGGCGTCGTGCGGCTGGAGCGCCTCGCCGCGCGCGAGGCGGACGCGCAGGTCGCCCCCGACGCGATCCGCCGCCTCGCCGCCCTGCTGCCGCCCGCCGCCGCCGAGCCGGTCGGCGCGCGGCTCAAGCTGTCCAACGCCGATCGAAAGCGCCTGATCGCGGCCACCTACGGTCCCGGCGACGAAGGCCCGCGCGGCCTCGCTTATCGCGCCGGTCATGCGAGCGCGCTCGACCGGCTGCTCTTATCGGGCGAGCCGGTGGACATGGTGCGCGACTGGACGCCGCCCGCCATGCCGCTCACCGGCGGCGCGCTCGTCGCGCGCGGGCTGGCGAAAGGCCCGGACGTCGCGCGGACGTTGAAGAAGCTGGAGGCGCGCTGGATCGCGGGCGGCTTCCCGCCCGCCGTCCCCGACGCCTGGATTGATCAGGCGGTCGCCGACGCGATCAACCGATAGGCCGCGTCCGGCGCGAGCGGCCGCGCGTAGAGGAAGCCCTGCCCGTAATGGCAGCCCAGCGCCGACAGCGTCCGCGCCAGCTCGTGCGCTTCGACGCCTTCCGCAACCGTCCGCATCCCCAGCGCCTGCGCGAGGCTCAGGATCGCGCGCACGATCGCCACCTTGTCGCGGTCGACCAGCATGCCCGACACGAAGCTCCGGTCGATCTTCAGGATGTCGATCGGCAGCTTCTGGAGATAGGCGAGGTTGGAGTACCCCGTACCGAAATCGTCCATCGCCAGGGTCGCGCCCAGCGCCTTCAGCGCGCGCATCGTCCCCGCCACGCCGTCCGGGTCGGCGACCAGCGCGGACTCGGTGAGCTCCAGCTTCAACCGCGCGCCCGATAGGCCCGTCTGCGCCAGCGCGCGCTCGACCAGGTCGACCACGCGGTCGCGCTGCAGCTGGATGGGCGACAGGTTGACCGCCATCTGGACGCCGCAGTCTCCGCCCGCATCGCGGTCCCACGCCGCCAGCTGCGCGACCGCCTCCTCCAGCGCCCACCGACCTAAAGGCACGATCAGCCCCGACTCCTCGGCGACCGGGATGAACTCGCCCGGCGGCACCTCGCGCCCGTCCTCGTCGCGCCAGCGGGCCAAGGCCTCGAACGCGACGACGCGGCCCGTCTGGAGGTCGCAGATCGGATGGTATTCGTGGCGCAGCAGCCCGTTCTCGACGGCGCGGCGCAAGCGCGTCTCCATCGCGAACCGCTCGCGCGCCGCCGTGAACGCCCGGACCTGGTACGTCTCGGTGCGACCCGTCTCCTTGGCGCGCTTCACCGCGAACTGGGCGTGCCGGATCAGCTCCTCGCCGCCCTCGACCCGGTCCGCGCCGTACGCGACGCCCACCGAGCAATCGACGCGGATCTGGTATTCGGACAAGCGGAACGGCGTCTGCAGCGCGCGCTCGATCCGGTCGGCTACATGCTCCGCGTCGTCGCGCGACGTCTCGATCGCGAGCAGCACGCCGAACTCGTCGCCGCCGATCCGCGCCAGCGAGTCGTGCGCCCGCAGCGCGCCCTTGATCCGCCTGGCGACGCTGATGAGCAGCTCGTCGCCCGCCAGGCTGCCGAGGCAGGCGTTGATCCGGCCGAAGCGCTGAAGGTCGATCACGAGCACCGCATAGCCGTCGCGCTCCGCCTCGATCCCGTCGACGAGGTCACCGAACCCTTCGCGGTTGGGCAGCCCGGTCAGGCTGTCCGTCGTCATCTCGCGCCGAAGGCTGCGTTCGGTGCGCGCCTGCGCGGTCCGGTCGACGAAGGTCAGGGTGCAGCGGTCGCCGACGTCGCGCGAGCTCCGCGCCAGCGTCACGCTGAAATGGCGGGCGTGGATCGACGCGCCGACCGTCCAGTCGATCTCGCGCCGCGGCGCGTCATCGGCCAGGAACGCCGCCACTTCGACCGACAGGCTGGGCGGCAGCATGTCGTCGTCCGACAGACCCGCGTCCCGGAAAGCCTCGTTGTTGGCCGCGATCGCGAACCCCGTCTCGGCTGCCACCACATGCGTCGCCGGGATCGACAGCAGCGCCATCGCCCGCTCGATCAGCTCGGGCGGAACCTCTTGGTCCGGGGCGATGGACAGCGGCGCCATGCCCCGGGCCTAAACCCACGTAGGTTAAGGTCCGCTAAAGGAATCGGGGCGCCTGAAAAGGCTCACCCGCTGAACCGGTTGTCCCGGGGGAAACCGGTCGGCGGCATCCGTCCCGCGGCACCCCGCGCGGTGCGCCACTGGCCCATATCCGTCTCGGTCCGCGTCCGCCCGCCTGAGCCGCCCATCGGCCAGGACAGCCCTTCGGCGAAGACGAAGGCCGTCGCGTCCGACAGCCCGCCGTCGTGATAGCGCTGGAGCTGCACCCCCGTGCCGCGCGCCAGCTCGGGCAACTCGCCGAGCGGAAACACCAGCAGCTTGCGGTTATCGCCGATCGCCGCGACGTAGTCGGCGCGCGGGTCGACCGGCCGCACCACCTTCAGCTTCGCGCCTGGTCTCGGGGTGATCACCGTCTTGCCCTTGCGCGTCTCGGCGATCGTGTCCGCGACGGCCACCACGAAGCCGCGCCCGTCCGACGCCGCCACCAGCAGCTTCTCCTGCCGAGACGCGGAGAGGAAGCCGACCACGCCCACGCTCCCGTCGAGGTCGATGCTCGCGCGCACCGGCTCGCCGAACCCGCGCCCGCCGGGCAGCCGATCCGCCGCCAGCGTGAAGAACCGCCCGTTCTCGGCCGCCAGCAGCAGCTTGTCGGTCGTCTGCGCGTGGAAAGCGAAGGCGGGGCCGTCGCCCTCCTTGAACTTGCATGTCTCCGGGCTCGACAGGTCGGCATGGCCCTTCAGCGCGCGGACCCAGCCGCGCTGCGACAGGATCACCGTGATCGGCTCGCGCTCGATCATCGCCTCCAGCGGGATGTCGCGCGTCGGCGCGGCCTCCTCGACCGTGGTCCGCCGCGCGCCCAGCTTCGTCTCGAGGCCGTAGCGGTCGCGCACCTTCCCGAGGTCGCGCTTCATCCGGCTGCGCATCTTGGCGGGCGACGCCAGCAGCGCGGCGAG
The DNA here is from genome assembly GCA_036387895.1 of Sphingomonas sp. Taxonomy (GTDB): domain Bacteria; phylum Pseudomonadota; class Alphaproteobacteria; order Sphingomonadales; family Sphingomonadaceae; genus Sphingomonas. Next base: position 3,509 of record DASVSW010000031.1, on the reverse strand, counting down.
CCCCGCCTGCTCCTTGTCGAGCTTGTCGCGCTCGCCGCGGATCTCGAACTCCTCCAGCCGCCGCAGCGATCGGAGGCGCATGTTGAGGATGGCCTCCGCCTGCCGGTCGGTCAGCCCGAACTCGGCCATCATCACGGCCTTGGGCTCGTCCTCCGTCCGGATGATCTCGATCACGCGGTCGAGGTTGAGGTAGGCGACCAGATAACCGTCGAGCAGCTCGATCCGGTCGGCGATCTTCGCCAGCCGGTGCTCGGACCGCCGCCGCAGCACCTCGAACTGGTGCTCGACCCAGGCGCTAAGCGCCGCGCGCAAGGACATGACGCGCGGCGTCCGGTCCTTGTCCAGCACGTTGAGGTTGAGCGGCACGCGCACCTCGAGGTCGGTCAGCCGGAACAGCCCGTCCATCAGCACCTGGCTATCGACCGTCCGGCTGCGCGGGTCGATCACGACGCGGATGTCCGCCGCCGACTCGTCATTGACGTCTGCCAGGATCGGCAACTTCCGCTCGTTCACGAGCGCGGCGATCTGCTCGATCAGCTTGCCCTTCTGGACGCCGTACGGGATCTCGGTGACGACGATCCGCCAGCCCCCGCCCTTCTCCCGCTCGATCTCCCAGCGCGCGCGGACGCGGAAACTCCCGCGCCCGGTGCGGTACGCTTCCGCGATCGCCGCCGGCCCGTCCACGCAATATCCGCCCGTCGGGAAGTCGGGGCCCTTCACATGTTCGAGGATCGCCGCGTCGTCCGCGTCCGGCCGATCGACCAGCAGGATGGCGGCGTCGAGCAGCTCGGCGGCGTTGTGCGGCGGAATCGACGTCGCCATGCCGACCGCGATGCCGCTCGCCCCGTTCGCGAGCAGGTTGGGGAACATGCCCGGGAACAGCTCGGGCTCCTGCTCCTCGCCGTTATAGGTCGGACGGTACGCGACCGCGTCCTCGTCCAGCCCGTCCATCAGGTCCATCGCGACGGGCGTGAGCCGCGCTTCGGTGTAGCGGTAGGCAGCGGCGTTATCGCCGTCGACGTTGCCGAAATTGCCCTGCCCGTCGACCAGCGGGTACCGTAGCGCGAAGTCCTGCGCGAGCCGCACCATCGCGTCGTAGACCGACTGGTCGCCGTGCGGGTGGTATTTGCCGATCACGTCGCCGACGACGCGCGCGCACTTCTTGTACCCCGACGCCGGATCGAGGCGGAGCAGCCGCATCGCCCATAGGAGGCGCCGATGGACCGGCTTCAGCCCGTCGCGCACGTCGGGCAGCGAGCGCGCGGTGATCGTGGACAGCGCGTAGACGAGGTACCGCTCCGACAGCGCGCTGTCGAAGGGCGCGTCGATGGTCGTGTTGGGAGGATCGATGAGGTCGGTGGCCATGGTCGCCCCAGGGGATAGCGCAGGTGACACGCGTTCTACAACTGTTCCGCTCCGGCGCGCCCGAACCGGCGCGTTCCGCCGCGCAGGGACGGCCGGCGGGCGATTGACTCCGACGGCGCCCGCGCGACACTGGCCGTCGGCGGACCGGGCGACAGACCCGGCGGAAAGGATCGGAGGCGGCGAGTGACGGGGGCTGCGTCATCGGGAGCAGGCGGTGGGGCCACCTCCGTCCGCATTCTCCTGCCCGACGAACGCGTCCAGTCCTTCGCGACCTTCTACTATTTCGTCGACGTGGTCGGTCCGCTCGAGGACTTCCTCTACCCCGAATGGGGCAACGTCCGCTTCTCGCTCGGCGGCGACTGGTGGGTCGAGTCGCGCGAGGTCCGGCGCGACGTGCCCCCTTTCGGCGCGCTGTTCGGCCCGACCGACCGCGCGATGAAGGTCGTGACCTGCGACGGCGCCACCGCCGGGTTCGGCCTGACCCCGCTGGGTTGGCAACGCCTGTTCGACGTCCCCGCCGATCACCTCGCCAACCGCATCGTCGATCTGGGCGGGCTGCTGGGCCGTTCCGCGCGGGCGCTCCACGACGAGGTGGCGGCCGCCGGCTCGGATCAGGCGCGGGCGGCGATCTTCGACCGCTTGCTGCTCGACCGTCTCGCCGACCGTCCGCCCAATTCGGACGAGGCGATCCGCGTCGACCGGAGCCTACGCGACCGTCCCGCGGACGTCCGCGCATTCGCCGCGGCGACCGGCTTCGACGAGCGGACGCTCCGGCGCTTGTGCAAGGCGGTGTTCGGCTTCACCGCCAAACGCCTGCTCCGCCGCCAGCGCTTCCTCGACACGCTGGGCCGCGTCCGCGCCGTCGACCAGGTGCGGTTCGTCGACCTCATGGACCCGGCCTATTTCGACCAGTCGCACTTCAACCACGAGTTCCACGAGTTCATGGGCCTGTCGCCCAAGCGCTACCTGTCGGCGTCGCGCCCGCTGATGGGCCAGGCGGCGCTGGTCCAGTTGCAGCAGGGCATTCCGCTCTCCTTCGCGCTGCCCCCGCCGCCGACCGACGCCTGAACCGGACTGTCCTACCCGCGCCGACTATGCCAGCAGGAGCGGCATGACGCGCGCCACCCTCTCCTCGACCGACGGCCTGGATCGGAAAAGGACCGATGCGGGACGCGTTCCGTATCAAGGTCGTCAAACTCGCGTCTTTTCGGCAACATTCCTGGCGCTCGCCGCCCTCGCACCCGGAGCCTGCGTCATGCCCGCCGCCGCCCCGCTCCCCACCCCGCTTCTTACCTGGCCCGATCTGACCAAGCGCCCGCGGCCCGAACCCGACGCCACCGTCGCCTACGGCCCCGACGCGATGCACAAGGTCGACGTCTGGGTCCCCGCCGGCGCCGGCCCGCACCCGGTCGTGCTGATGGTCCATGGCGGCTGCTGGCAGACCTCGATCGCCGACCGCCGGCTGATGGACTGGATCGCCGCCGACCTTCGCGCGTCGGGCGTCGCCGTGTGGAACATCGACTATCGCGGCGTCGACCGGGCGGGCGGCGGCTATCCCGGCACCTTCGCGGACGCCGCCAAGGCCACCGACCGACTGCTTGAGCACGCTGCGGAACACCGGCTCGACACGCGCAAGGTCGTCGCGGTCGGCCACTCCGCCGGCGGGCATCTGGCGCTCTGGCTCGCCGCGCGTTCCCGGCTCCCCGCCGACAGCCCGCTCCGCACCGCGACCGCGCCGCTCCCCATCGCGCGCATTGTCAGCTTAGGGGGGCTGCCCGACCTGGAGGCGACCGCGAACAGCGCCGACAACGGCTGCGGCACGGAGGTCGTCGCCCGCCTCGTCGGCGACCGTCCCGATCCGTACCGCGACACCTCGGTCCCTCGCCTGCTCCCGCTCGGCGTTCCGCAGGACCTGGTCAACGGCCGCGAGGACCGCATCATCCCTTTCCGGATGGCGACCGATTACCTCGAAGCGTCGACCAAGGCCGGCGACCCCGTCCAGCTCCACACCGTCCCCAGCACCGGTCACGTCGAGCTCGTCGCCCCCGAATCGGCCGCCTGGGCTCAGGCGAAGCGGATCGTCCTGAAGGAGTTCGGCCGATGACCCTGGACGACGCCCGCGCCCTCGACGCCGCCGACCCGCT